>JANNON010000474.1:0-11919 GCA_031399105.1 Blastocatellia bacterium
CCCAAAATAGGGCTTTTTCCCCATTGCCTGAGCTAGTGCTTGTAGTCCCTCAGTGAAGATTCGGTACGATTCGTCAGAAGTCGCAAACAATGAGTCAAAGACGGGGCACATATCCTCACTGTAGTACTCATATCTCTTGTGGTTAATCCGCATTCCGTACTTGTCAGGATGCTCATACAAATCGCCTCCCGGGTAAGGAACGAGTACTTGAAGGTAAGAGGCCTGAAGCAAATCCCTTTGGATAAGGTCACAGGCCCACTCGATTGACTGCTTCATCTCATCCTGAGTCTGATTAGGAAAACCATTCACCATAAAGGAACAAGCAGCGATGCCAGCATCGCGGATGCTAGCGAGGATGTCCTCCGCAGTTCGCAGTTTTACTCCCTGCTTAAAGATGTTCTGACTCTCCTGGTTAGCAGTCTCAAGACCAACCTCGACCCACCGACAACCGCTCGCGGCCAATGCTTTGACAACATCAGATTTGCTGAGGCTGTTCAGACGTGTTTGACAATCGTAAAAAACGTTGCCTTCGGCTTCGAGAGCGGCGCAGAGTTCCAAAGTGTGGGTTGTCTCCAGTGTGAAAGTTTCATCCCCAAAATAGATGTTATGGTGTTCGCCGTAATATCCTTTGTAAGCTCTAATCTCGGATAGCACCCTATCTATTGCAAAGTATTCGGCCTTGCGACCTATGGTCTGTATTGTGCAGAAGGGACACTTGTACGGGCACCCCAACCCGTGAACGATTCGAACATATCGCAGCGCACTGCCGGTAGATGAAGGAAATAGATCTATTTTTGGAAAAGGAATCTCGTTTACTGGCATGTAGGGATAACGAAAACGGTTAGTGACAACTTCGCCGGAACCGTCCTTGTAGGAGAGGTTTCCGACGTTATCGGTGTCCTCTCCATTTTTCAGCGCTTTTAACAGTGCCGGAAGTGCGTATTCACCCCTGTCGAATACAACGTAGTCAACTTCCGGATGACCGGCGACTTCCCGATGAAGAGGCGTTGCCATTACACCGCCAAAAACGTTCGTGCTTTCTGGGTGACGGAATTTGATCAGTTCGGCTATTTCATAAGCAAACTTGATATTGGCGGTCATTGGGGAAAAGAGATAGACATCGGCAGGATGCAGACTGAGCGCTTGCTCAATCACAGGTCTGTCGATCGATGTGCCGGCTGTTTCTGAGGAATAGAGATCAAGCACATCAATAGAGGGGAAGTCTTCATGAATCAGTACTCCGGCCAGCCAGTGCATCCAATGCGGAAGTTCCCATAGATTCCCTACCATGTGACGCAACCCTGGATGGGCCGAGTGATATTGAATATCGAAGTTACGCCAAAAAAGTTCCCGCTCTGGTACGGGATAGGCGGGCATCGGAGTGTGAACGAACGTGATCTTCATGTGCAGGATAGTTTCGAGCCGTCATTGAGGGTTGCGTTACGAGTTGGCTTTGGCTGGCCCGCGCGAATAAATGTCGAAACTTGAGGGCCTCTTTAATAGTTTGTTTGCGCGGAGGAACCGACTTCAGTTAAGAGTGATTGTTGAAGCTGACCCACTTAACTTAACGGCGATGTGAAGCGGAACGACTGAACTAGAATATCTCGGTGTAGTCGCCCTGGAGCGTCGCCGAAGAGACGAGCCTGTCGTTCACTTTCGGGCTAATTCACATAATCCCTCCTTTCGGAACCTTCTTGAACGCCGAACCATAACTATTACAGCAAAAGTAGTCAAGGATTTGCTCCACCTCCCTGTTGCTGCTCGCGAAACAGCAGTTTGTCACCACACAAGCACAACGGATTCGTTTTGTTGCCGCTCGTTATCGAACCCCAAAAACCACCCAGCCAAACGCTGTAGATTTCAGCTTAGAGGGATTGTCGGAATTATAGGCACTCGATTCAATAGAATTCCTTTCTAACCCTTAAAACCGGCAGCCCTGATTACTCACAACATCTAGTCAGCGGGTCAAATCACCCGGATTACATCGGACTCAAGAGGAAGACAGTCTTCCAACTCACAAGGCATGAGGCGCGAACATGTATTTATTGTCATTGCCGCGCTCTTTTACGGGTCAGTAGTTGCCGGTGGCGAGTACTTTCTTCAGAAAGGTTTTTCTCTCTTTGAAATAGCGCTCTACCCAATATCGTTGATGACATTACTGTTGTTGCCGATACTGATTTTCAGACCTCAGTACTCCATTCCCTTCGCCAAAATTCCCTTCTTCGTCGTATACGGCCTCATAGGTGCATTCGCCGAGATTGGGCAATTCGTCGGACTTGTTTTTGATGTGCCGGTGGCCGTCGTTGCGCTCGCGTTATATACACAGCCGCTCTGGACAATGTTATTGAGTTCAGCTCTCCTCAATGAGCCAATCACGGGGCGAAAACTAAGTGCAGCGACCCTCGCGTTCATGGGAGTCACAATCCTGATGTTTGGATCGTGGACATTGGAAGTGACTCACCCGTTCACTGGCTTGTTAGCCTCTCTTATTGCCAGCGTCTTCATTTCATTGTGGGTTATTTGGGGACGAAAGAGTGGAATTAGCGAACAGCACTACATTACTACAACAATTGGATGGGGAGCCTTCACCTCGTTGTGGTTACTCATAATGTTGCCGGTGGTAAGCACGTTACTAACGGATCCCACAATCACTCGGCTCTCCATGGGTTTTTCAAAAAGCGACTGGGTCGCTCTTCTTCTGTTTGCAATAGCCGGGGGCATTATTCCCAGCTTTTGTTTTTTCAAAGGACTACGAGTTGTAGATGCATCTGTGGCTGGAATAATTCTACTTCTTGAGCCAATAAGTGCGGCTTTTCTCGCCGCGATCTTCTTTAGCCAGTCATTAGACGCAACCACATTTGCGGGTGGTGCGCTCATCTTGCTGGCGAACTACGTGATTTCGCGTGAGCCAGGATCTACTGAGATAGCTGCAGGACATACTCTTACAAAGGCCGACAACGACTCCGCCGAAGGGAAGGCACCAATGTCAAATAACACCTCAAGCCGCCGAGTAGCGAAATGGCCGAATGGGTTTAGGCTCAGGAGAACTTTCAAAAATCACTCTGGGTGGATCGGACGAATTGCGTGGTCCCCAGATGGGGAATTGTTAGCCTCAGGGTCAGACGATAGGACCATCTATCTTTCGAACCCAGTCGAGGGAACTCAGGTCAGAAAACTCGAAGGCCATAGCGATACCGTTTTTTCAGTGGCCTGGAGCCGCGATGGAAAGTTGTTGGCCTCGTCATCAGACGACGAAACGATTAGGTTGTGGAATCCTAATGTCGATACTTCAATTAGGACGTTGACGGGACATACTAGCGGCGTAGTTAGTGTCACTTGGCTGGCGGACAACCTTACGCTGGCTTCGGGGGGTGGCGACAAAAGCATTCGCATTTGGAATGCCGCGACTGGAGCATTAATAGATACTCTAGACGGGCACACCGCTTGGATTAGACAACTTACTGTGTCACCAAATGCGGAAACGTTAGCGTCCGCCTCGTACGATGGTACTGTGCGATTGTGGAATCTTCGCACTAGGAAATGTACTGCTACCCTTGAGGGGCACGGCGATCGAGTGCACAGCGCGGTCTGGGCACCGGATGGTGACTTGCTTGCAAGTGCATCCGCTGACTTTACGATCCGCATCTGGAGCGCTGCCGGTAAGGCCGTCAAAACACTCGATGGCCATACTGGGGCTGTTTACGATTTGTCGTTCTCCCATGATGGGAGGTGGCTTGCTTCCAAGAGTCTCGATAACTCGGTCAGAATTTGGAACTGCGACACTTGGATCTGTGTTTCGGCGCTGAGAGAAGAGTCAGTCGCTACCGATTTTGGAGGTTTAGCCTTTCATCCCGAGCGAACAATTTTAGCCACACTCGGGGACTACGACACCGTCGTTAGAGTATGGGACATTGACCCTTCTGGGTTGTCCAATGAATCTCTGCAAAGAACTTCCTCCTACACAAGCGCCAAGATCGTGCTCGTCGGAGAGAGCAACGTTGGAAAATCCTGTCTAGCATTACGGCTCGCTGAGGATCGTTATGAGGAACAGCCTACGACGCACGGAATGAGATTCTGGGTCCTCACGCCAGATCAACTCAGCCCAACCCCCATCATTCCTCATGATGAATCGAGAGATATAGTGCTTTGGGATATGGGTGGGCAGGACGAGTATCGGCTTATTCATCAAATCTTCCTCCACGATACTACAGTTGCCGTTCTTCTTTTTGATCCGACGCGCGGCCGTACCGCTATTGAAGAAGTAGAGGGCTGGAATCGCCGATTGGAGAAACAGCTTCATGGGCGACAAGTTATTAAGTTGCTGGTCGGAACTAAAATGGATGACACCGGCTCCATAGTCGATAAGACTTTGATTGACCGTCTTATATCGGACTGTGGCTTTTCGGGGTACTACTCAGTCAGCTCCAAATTCGGGAGAGGCATGGCTGAATTCCGAGAAGCTCTCTACCAAGCTATTAATTGGGAACTGCTAACAAGAACAAGCGGGCCAGAGCTACTCCACCAGATCCATCGAGAATTAGAAATGGCCAGGAGTGCCGGCGAGGCGGTTTTGCCGATGTCGGAATTGGGCCTCCGGCTCATCGACCATGGATCTACAGGAACCGTTTCTCAGGAAGCTATAAATGCAGCTATCGAACAACTGGCGCTGCAAGGTCTGATTGCAAGCACAACCTTGGCGTCGGGGGATCGTGCTCTAGTACTTCAAATCGAGGAAGTTGAACGATATGGAGGTTCTCTGATACTTGCTGCTCGCGCCAACCCTCGCGGGATTCCCGCGATTGAGGAACGAACTATCTCTTCTCGACAGATGGTTTTTCCCCGTATCTATGAAGGCGAGAGGATTTCATGGCTTCAGGAGCGTGCGGTTCTCGAGTGTGTAATTCAACTACTAATTGAGCATGACATCTGCCTACGTCATGAGGGCTTACTTGTCTTTCCTTCATTGTTCCTGCCTTCTGAAATAAGTGAGGAAGCTAATATTCCGCGTGGTGTAGCCTTGCACTACGACTTCACAGGCGCTATCGACAATATTTACGCATCGCTGGTAGCCAAATTGTCTTTGAGCAGCAAGTTTGGGAGATATCGGCTTTGGGAAAATCGAGCTGAATGGGAAAGCGCCGAGCAAGGCGCATGCGGGGTCCGGAAGGTCTCTTATAAAAGTGGCGTTGGACACATCGATGTCTACTTTTCAGATCAAGGCGATCCGAAGCGACGCGAACTGTTTATGGTGTTTGTGGAGGATCACTTGCGTCAACACGGTGTCGAAATAACGGAGACCATTCAGATAAGTTGCGCTTGCGGGAACCAGTTCCAGGACGAAGCCGTCCGCGCGCGTCTGGCCGCCGGCTGGTTGGACATTATTTGTTCTGTTTGTGAGGTTCGAAACCGCATAAGCGAGGGCGCGCTCCAAATTCGCTCGAGCGATCCGAGTGTAGAGAAATCGCTTATTGCTCTAAAGACCGTTATTGAAAAGCGACGTCGCAACGACGTCGAAAAGGCAATAAGTACTTTTAGGCGGGTCGAGTCAAGTGGTGGACCAGTCGTCATCCTTCACTTAAGCGATCTGCATATGTCGTCGGAGTCTGACCTGCACCCCGGGGACATGCTTCAACAGTTGCTTGCCGATCTCCGAGACCAGAGAGGGTTGGCGTTCGAGTCATTGGATTATCTATTCGTAACAGGTGATCTTACGACTTGCGCGTCGCCTGATGAATTCGAGAAGGCTTATCAGTTTATCTCGGGAATTATCGAGGCCTTTCAACTCAATGCAGCACGCTGTGTGATCGTTCCTGGAAACCATGACATTGATTGGAACGAGCCGGTCTACGAATGGAAGTCGAACCGACAAGTTAATCTACCGGCTCTTCGAGAAGGCACGTATGTACGCCAAGGCAACGGTGTGTTAGTCAGAGATGACCAACGGTACCCGCGGCGCTTCAAGAATTTCAGTGACCAGTTCTATATGTTCCTGCGACAGGAGGAATATCCGTTAGACTTTGATAAACAAGCTATTCCATTCCTTTTCCCAGAGTCGGGAATTCAGTTGCTCGCTCTGAATTCATGCTGGGAGATTGATGAGTTCTTCCCTAATCGGGCCAGCATCTACGGTCAGGCGCTTGGGAATGGTCTAACAGCGGCCGATTCACAGATTAAAACGGCGCAAAGCTCGGGGGATCTTTCGGCCGATTCCAAGGTTCTGAGACTTGCGATCTGGCATCATCCGGTAACGGGAAACGAGAAGATCAATGATGACGCGTTCCTCGACCGATTAAGACAGGCTGACTTTAAGTTGTGCCTCCATGGTCACGTACATGAAGAGCGCGCAGATCTTATTGGCTACACTCACCCGGCACGACACATTTTTGTAGCTGGCGCAGGATCGTTCGGCGCACCAGCAAGTCAGCGTCCAGAAGCGGTGCCCCGTTTGTATAATGTTCTTGAAATCGCGGACGATCGCAGCGAGATCAAAGTGCACACACGTTGCCTCCGAAACCCCAAAGGCGCATGGGATGGCTGGGCTGTATGGGAAGGTCGAACGCCCCAGGAGCGTCTGACATACTACAGAATCAAGATCGAACCGACACCGGCCGCCGCCGCTAACTAGACATGCTTCCAGATGCCCAAGATACTTAGCTGTCGTCCTCATAAGTGAGAGTATTTACCGGATTATTGTCCAAATTCTCACGCGCGTGGTCGTACCGTTGCACCGAGCGAGGATCTCGATGCTTTGTGACCATCTGGACCTCGCGATAACTCCTGCCATCATTTAGCAACTTCGTTATCACAGTGCGCCGCAAGTCATGGGGCGAGACTCGGCCAATCCGAGCATGCTTGGCCCAACGCCCGACGATCTTGTGCGCTTGACGCGAAGACAACGCCTTCGCTAACTCGAGCGTACGATAGTTTGAGTGGGGCAGGAAAATAAATTGATCTGGTCCATCTATCCGAAGAGCACTCCTTCTCGCTTCATCCAATTGAAGATAGTCATCGATTGACTGCTTAACGTCTGCGGGCAAAGGCCAGATTTCCTCTCTTCCCTGCTTTACCTTGATTTTGAGAACCCAACGTCCGTGAGTCCATTTGATATTTGATAGCCGCGCGGTGCAAGCCTCCGTAACTCGCAAGCTTAGCCTTACCATTAAGAGCATTAGCACGTAATCACGCGCGCCTTCACGGGTGGAACGGTTCGGTCCATTTAAGAGGTGTCTGACCTCCCTTGGGGTTAGAGCTCGTCCTGAAGGCAGGTGACTTCTTGGCGGGGTGGAGACCAGCCTTGTTGAGGCCGGGTTTCGTTCCGAAAGCCCTTCAGCAACTAGATACTCATAGAAGCTTCGTACAATCGACAGTCTTAGGGCAATAGTGTTAGCGCTCTTTTTGTCGCTGATCAGGTGATCGCGATAAGCGATTACATGTTCCGATGTCACATTATTTGGATGCCTATTCCGAACAAAAACAAAGAACTCCTTGACTGCTTCGCTGTAGGTGCGGCGGGTGGCGTTAGAGATCGATCGGGTGATAAAGGAGTCTGCCAATCTCGGGCTGAATTGCCTCAGACTCTCAAGTTCTTCCGCGGCGTGGACTCCCACGGCGTTGTCGCTGCATAGATCACTGCCAAGCATAGTTGGCATGATGGATATATGGTCTCCTTTTCCAAAATTGAGGGGTTCACTAATCACGGTGGGGCAGCTAGCATAGCCATAGAAAACGCCATGGGCAAATGTCATCATGAGAAAGAAGAAATAGTCGGTAGATCCTCCCGACTCGCTGAGGCGGGTCGTGATACGGCCCGACACGCGATCCGTGGTTCCCAGCATCATCGCGCGATACGGCGGTTCTCACAAAATTTGCGATCAAGGTAATGCTCTGTGTAGTTGGGGTAATAGGATGGCGTAGGTGAATCCTTCCGTCTCAAATGGTTGCCGGGGTTAGGACAGTGACCACATTTAGATTAGGCGCTGCGGCCTCCAAAGGCGGTCGCGCCTTTTCGCATGGCACACCTCGCGTCACTACACTCATCGATCGCAAAGGACCCGACGGCGGCTTCAGTTCGCAGAAAGCTATTCCTCGAGAGTGTTGCCGACTCTAGTTTTAGCTTCCTTACTGGTCGAAGAAAATGGCGCTGAGAAGCGCAAGATGCAAATCGCTTTCCAACCTTGTTTTTCTCGACATCGGTGCTACCATTGTACGGACGCTTGAGATTGTTGGAATCACGCGGTTGACGATAAGGGCGACATGGCCTTTTCTCGCTGCGAACTTTTCACCGGGTTGGCGTCCCTATTCCTCTACCCTCGCTTGATTGGAGACAGCAATGAATTCTCACCACCGACACCCTTTCCTCCAGAGTCTGCGAATTATTTGGTTCCTCTCTTTACTTCTTGTGCCTCTTACCGCCGAGTCGTTGGGCCAGGAGCAAACGAAGCCTGAAGTCTCTACTCTCATCAAGGACCTTAAAGATCAGGATCCGCGCGTTCGTCTGAGAGCAGTCCACGAACTTAGTTCGATGCCCGAGAACGTTAAAGATGCTATTCCTGCACTGATTGAAGCGTTGAAGGATCAGAGTGTTCTTGTTCGCGACTGGGCACCACACGCACTGGGGAAAATCGGGAAGGACGCCTATCCCGAGCTAATAGAATTGTTGAAGAATCAGGATCCGTTCCTCCGAGCGGGTGCTGCCTATGCGCTGGGCGAGATGCGCTCCGAAGCATCAGAAGCTCTCCCTCTTCTACTTCCTCTCTTAAAGGACCCGGACGAGAACGTTCGCTTTCGGTCCGTCAAAGCTGTTGGAGAGATTTGGACTCCCGAGAAAAACGACAAATACGTCGACGTCATGATTCCGGTTCTGATTGAATTGCTGAAGGATCAGAATGGGCGGGGAGTTCCTGCCGCCGATGTGCGCGCTTATGCCGCCTACACACTAAGGTCTATTGGACCAGACGCTGGACGGGCTGTCCCGTACTTAATCGAAGCGCTCGGGGATCAACACCACTACGTCCGAACTTTCTCTGCCTTCGCGATCGGCAGTATTGGGCCGAAAGCGAAAGCCGCCGCCCCAGCCCTAGTTAAGCTCCTTAAGGATATAGACGCACGCGTTCGCAGTGCGGCCGCCGGTGCATTGGGCGAGATTGAGCCGAAAGCAGCGAGTGTTGTTCCTGCTCTGGTTGACGCACTTAAGGACGAGGGTTGGGAGGTGCGCGAAAGTGCTGCTCGTTCGCTTGCAGAATTCGGCCCTCAAGCGAAAGCCGCAATCCCGTTGCTGACTGGGATCCTAAGGGCGCCCGAAGCATCGGTTCGTTCGCAGGCGGTCCGTACTCTCGAAAGAATTGGGCCAGAGTCGAAGGCGGCAGTACCTGCCCTAATTAAGTCTCTTAATGATCGAGTGGGTTATGTCCGCGAAGCCGTTGCCCGTGCGCTTGTGGTCGTCTCGCCTGAAGCGGAAAGCTCCATACCGCCGGCCTTGCTGAAAAAGGTGAAGGACGAATTGAGGGCTGAACAGGAGAGCAAGAACAATCCTGTTACAATGATAATGCCTGGAGTTCAGGTTGCGACTGGAGTTCTGAAAGCTTCAACAACGGTTTCTAAGGCAGGCGAATATTCATCCACGGCTTCCTACTTCTCCAGTAGAGGCGAAACTGACGCGGCGATTGCCAACTACACGAAGGCTATCGAGGCCGATCCTCATAATGCGCAAGCTTATTATGGACGAGCTGTGGCCTTGAAGGAGAAGCGTGACTACGATGCCGCTATCACCGACTACACAAAAGCAATTGAACTAGATCCTAAGTCTTCCGAAGAATACTACTACGCTCGTGGTTTGACGCAGTCGTATAAGCGCGACGTTGACGCTGCCATTGGCGACCTCACAAAGGTTATTGAACTTAACGCGTATCATGCAGACGCTTACTATGCTCGCGGAGTTGCCAATTATACGAAGCGCAACTTCGATGCTGCCATGAACGATTTCACCAGAGCCATCGAGATTGTTCCACCAGTATTCAATGCGTTCAGTGGTCGGGCCCAGACACTACTCATCAAGGGCAACGTCGATGCGGCCAGTGCCGACTCAAACGAAGCGATCAAGTTGGATCCGCAGAATGCCTGGCATTACGAGACCCGTGCAAAGGTGAAGCAGAAAAAAGGAGACATGGCCGGAGCCCTCGCTGACTTCGATAAGGCGATTGAGCTCAATCCTAAAGGTGTGAGAGCTTATTTAGGGAAAGCTGCCTTGGAGGACTCCGGGCAACAGAGGGCGGCGGCGGAAGTTTTGTTCCGCAAGGCACTGAGCCTGGCTCCGAATGATCCGCTGGTGCTCAATAACTTGGGCTACTTCTTAGTTGAAAACAATAAGGATCTGCCAGAGGCTCTGCGAATGATCGAACGAGCCGTCAACGCTGAGCCGGCGAATCCTTACTTCGTAGATAGTCTGGGATGGGCTTGGTTCAAAATGGGAAAACTTGATAAGGCGGAGCTATACTTAGGCGAGGCCTTGCGTTTGGATGGATCATCAGGCATTAGCCATGAACATTTGGGCGATCTTTACATGACGCGGGGGCAGATTGATTTAGCTCGTTCTGAGTGGAACACGGCGCTATCACTCTCAACCGAAGCCGAGTCACTAACCAGGCTAAAGGTTAAGTTGCAAAAACAGGCAGCCCGCTGACGGATGTGTGAATCGGCCTGTGCAGTGGCCAACGCAAAATCGGGCTTGATGGAATTAAACAGGATCCTCCCTGCATCGGTGCGAAAAGACTTCAAGACACTGCACAAAGATATCAACGGTGCCGATCCAACGTTCAGCGTTGGTGCTTTATTGTGCACACTGGGAATTTGCCCTTGGAACTAAGGCGCCAAATCGCAACTGATACTCAGTCGAGGTTATGAACGAACAAACCATCGCATGTTGTTTTGAGGTGTCTCGTAGAGGCGCGCTATTAACCTGACCCAACCAAAAGAGAAAACCACCGATGTCAGCGTCACGTCCGAGGTAACCAAAATACTGCGTTGCCACAAACGCCCGGTTGTATTCGATATCAATGAATGAGCGATTATTAATCGGGTTTGTTTGGAGATTGTCATCGGCCAGACGATAAAGAACGGCTCCGCGCCCAGCCTGATTGTAGAGATCGATCAAGCCGATTCTCTGGGGCGTCATGTCAACTCCAACATCATTCCGAATCGTACTCAGCACGGCGTCGACGAATTCTGGACCATCTAAGTTACCCGGATACCTGGTCAGAAACTCGGTACGCTGAGTAAACACATTCGCCAAATTCAACTGCAGTTGGGCCAACGTCGAACTGCCGATAACAAGGGCACGATCCCGCGCAAAATTTGTATAGGAAACGAGCTTGCGCGACTCGACCAGATTGGAAACGTCCGGGTTCGGGAACGGTTGATTGTTGCCATAAGCGGCACGGTAAAGGCGATAAACGTAAGATCCAGTCTGTTGAAATTCAAGCTCATAAAAGAATGCGTTAGAGACGCGAATCCGCCGATCATGAATACACAATTGATCCGACGGTCCGCAATCGGTGATCTCCCTCATCCAGAAGTCCCACCCGCCTTGATCCGGTTCACGGCTTAGAAAGTCAACATAATGTTGCCGAACAAAAAACCTCGCCTCTTCCAAAGGAGACGTTGGTTCGACCGAGGTGAGTTTTGTTACGAAGACATCTCCCCCACCGGCTGGCACGCCCTGGAAAGAAACCGAAGTGGGAAAGTTGGTAGAGATCGTTTCGCCCGTGACATAGGCTTTACTGCCAATCCTATGCCCGATGCCGAGACTCTCATCATCCTGGTTGCCACCCAAATATGTAGACGCCACCAGCTCCGAGCCGTCAGCTTTTAATTTCGTTACGAAAGCGTCGCTTCCTCCTCCTATCACCCCTTGATGAGCGTTGG
>JANNON010000484.1:0-4732 GCA_031399105.1 Blastocatellia bacterium
CCCCAATCCAATCGACTGCGCGGAGTTCTTCATCCGCCAGCAGTACCTGGACTTCCTCAACCGCGAGCCGGACGCAGGCGGCCTCGCTTACTGGACCAATGAAATTACCAGGTGTGGCTCAGATGCCCGATGTATTCATGATCGCCGCATAGGTGTGAGTGGCGCCTTCTTCGTCGAGCCGGAGTTTCAAGAGACCGGCTATTTCGTCGATCGACTCTACCAGGCATCCTTCGGCCACCATCCCACCTTCTCCCAGTTCAATGCGGACCGCGCCTTGCTGACCGTTGGACCTAATCTCGAAACCAGCAAGCAGGCGCTGACGGCCAACTGGGTCGAGGGCACTGCATTCAAAGACAGTTATTCAATGACTCTATCACCCGAAGAGTTTGTTAACAGACTTTTAGATACGGCCAATCTCAGACCTTACACCGCGGAGCGACAGCAACTCGCCACCGACATGCGCAATGGTAAGTCGCGGGCGCAGGTATTGCGCGAGGTGATCGAGATCCCCGAGTTCAAGACCCGCCAATACAACCCGGCCTTTGTCCTAATGCAGTACTTCGGCTACTTGCGCCGCGACTTAGATCAGGGTGGCTACGACTTCTGGCTGGATGTGCTGAACAACCGTGAACCCAACAACTATCCCGGCATGATCTGTTCGTTCATCACTTCACGCGAGTATCAGGAGCGGTTTGGCTCGGCAGTAACGCGCACCAACGCTGACTGCGGTCAATAAGAAGCGCTATCGCCATACCTCCCCGTCATGGAGCTAGAAAATGAACTTAAAGGTGGGTGAATTTGGTTTTCCCGTTCTGCCAGCGTTGGCGTTGCTTTGCTAGCAGGGCATCGTACCCATATCTCAACATCTATAACACCTACAGCGTCTAGGGCTCACTAGGGGCGGTTATCATTCTGTTGCTGTGGTTACTTGACTGGTGTGACGATTCTTACGGCGGCAAAATTAACGCGCTCATCGAGCAAGTTACAGCTCGCGCCGGAGATCCTTAAGCGAAAGCGGTACAAAAAAGCTTCCAGATGGAACGCCAGGGCAGCGCGGCAGGATACTAGGCAGCGTACGATGTTGAAAGAGTGGCGAGCAAGATACCCCTCTCAAAACGCCGATTCAACTATTCATGATCTTACGATATGCCACATACAAATCGGACAAGCGGTCTGCGGAGGCAGGATCACTCCGAGCCAGCAAGGTGATAATCTCATCGCGCCCGGCAAACATCGGCTGCATGCCATGTCTTTGCGCCTGTGTAAAGCTCGAAGTATCCCCCTTATCAATTTCCGCACGTAAAGATGTATAGAACTGACTAGCAGCCTGGCGTGCGGGCTCATAATCACCTCGGCGAGCGTCTATTACTGCTGAGGCAAGATCACGCTGCATCCTGACAAGAAGCAACTGGTGCTCTGTGTTCGCAAGACTACTGGAAGCTGTTCGAGCCTTGAGCCACATCGGGACGAAACCGAGCAGGAAGGTGATGAGAATTACGCCCGCATAAATGATGAAGCGAGGCATAGGAGTTGACTTGACTGGTTTGGGTTGTAGGTCTTCACTCATAAATATCTACATTGGAATGAACGCGAATAAGTAATATCGCTGCTTTAGAGTGCGCGCGATCAACCGCAGCAACCCGTTGACCTAAACTCATTCTGTTCACTCCTATCGCCTTTCTTTATCAGCGGAAGGTTCTTATCCTCCCGGACAAGGTCCCCGATCACCGCACTTGCATCACGCGCGCGGCGCTCTTCTGGCGTCCACCTAACTCCATTGAGTTTCCCCCAATTTAGTCTGAGTCGAAGCGGTTGCGTCACAGTCGATGTCACAAACGGGAAAGCCGCTCAATTTGAGCGGCCTTTCTTGAGTTGATTGGTCGGGGCGAGAGGATTCGAACCTCCGACCTCACGGTCCCGAACCGTGCGCTCTACCAGGCTGAGCCACGCCCCGACAAAACTCATTAACAACTATTTCAATCCGACAACAAGCGCTCTGGATAAGGACTCTTACAACAAGCACTATCTAAATACGATCAATCAAGCACTACCTGGATACGAGTCAATAATTCAAATCGCTCGTGGATTCTAGGTGTGCATCAGGTTTAAGTCAAACCGTTCATCCCAGGTCTTTATGAACTCGATCGCAATTTCCTTTCAAGGACTTGTTATGAGGTCAATACCACCTAGCGTTAGAGACCGTGTGAAAACTAAAACGGAGTGGCATGAAGTCAGTACCGTAACGCAGTATCGTCGGGTCCGGCTCACCGCATCTCAACTCCTGGTGATTTTAGAATCGCTCAGTAGATACCCATTGACACGTAGATGCGTGGTTGGAATCGGAAGACCCTACGCTACTGCGTTGCGGTACTGACTTCATACCCCCACCCACACCGCAAGGTGATACTGAACTCTGGCACCCGCAGGTCCAGCTCCGCGCGCAAAGTGCCTATGCATTCTGATCCGCTGCGTTACGCGCTTTTTCACGTCGCGATTTCAGGTACTCAATAAACGGCGGCATCAGGGAAAGCAGCACTACGCCGATCACGACCCACTCGATATGCTCCTCCAAATCGACCCCGAACTTTGACTTGAGAATGTTCCCCAGAAAATAGCCCGTCAGGATCATGCTAAAAACCCAGAGGAAGCCACCCAGCACATTGAAGATCACAAACTTTCGATATGGCATCTCCGACGCTCCGGCAACGATGGGGGCGAATGTGCGCACGATGGGAACGAACCGGGCGATCACAATCGTCTTGCCACCATACTTTTCATAGAACTCGTGCGCCTTCTTCAAATGACTCGGTTTGAACAGCAGTGACTTCTGTCGGGTGAAGATGCGTGGTCCAATCTTCGCTCCGGTGTAGTAACCGACAGCATCACCAACCACAGCGGCCACAAAGAGCGTCGAAAGCAGAATGGCTACGTTAAGTTTGCCGGTCGCCGCGAACAGGCCAGCAACTACGAGCAAGGAATCGCCGGGCAGAAAGAAACCAACGGCCAGGCCAGTCTCGGCAAAGACAATCGCGATTAGTCCGAAGTAAACGAAGACTCCACCCTTGGCGAGCAGCGTATCGATAATAGTTTTGGGATTGAGTAGCTCTTTAAGCTGATGAATCAGTTCGTAAATCGTTTCCATAGTTGAATAAGGATGAGGGCTGAAGGCTGAAGGCTGAGGTTAGGCAGCCGCAAGGCTTAAGCTCATACCGATAGCTCATCAGTTGCTCAGCTGACAGACAGGAATCTGTATCCTATCTTCACCCTTCACCCTTCACCCTTCATCCTTACCCCTTCCAGCCGTGCTGTCCGATAAGTGGAACAAAGGCGCAGGCGCCGTGATCTTCGATTTTCGTTCCGCGCTCGTTCTTCAGGACGCGAATGAGTCGCTGGGCTTCTCTCGATTCGCCCACCGGAACAACCAGGCGCCCGCCGACTTTCAACTGCGAAACCAGCGGCTCAGGAACGACTGGCCCACCTGCGGCTACCAGTATCGCGTCGTACGGAGCATTCGCGGCCCAACCGAGCGTTCCATCGAAACACTTTACCGTGGCGTTATAGATTCCCAACTGCCGGATTAATGCTTGCGCACTGCGGGCGAGATCCGGAATTCGCTCGATGGAAAACACCTGCCCGGCGGTCTTTGCGAGCACAGCAGTTTGATAGCCTGAGCCAGCACCAATCTCCAACACGCGACTATCGGTGTTCACCTCTAATAGCTCGGTCATGCGAGCGACGATGTAAGGCTGCGAGATGGTCTGATTGGCGCTAATCGGCAAAGCATGATCGCCATAGGCACGCCCCTGAAGAGCTTCGGGTACGAATGCGTGACGAGGAACGGAGCGCATCGCCTCTAACACGCGTTGATCCCGAATACCATAGTGCTCGCGCAATCTGGCAACCATGCGATCGCGGGGGATCGCATAGTCCTGTTGGCGTTCAGGTGCCTGTCTACCTGGCTGCTGTTGCACGGATTGATTCTAAACTATTTACCGATGGGATACGTTTGGGAAGCGCCTGCAAGCAATCAACTCTCTTGCAGTAATTCAGCATTGTTGATGTAGTTCCAGGTCTCAATCGTCGTGAGCGCGTTGTGATCCGTCATATCGCTCTTCAACGGGGTCACTGAAACATAACCCTGCTCAACCGCCTGGTAGTCGGTGCCATCCGCAGAGTTTTTGTTGAAGTACTCTTCGCCGATCCAGAAATAAGCTTTGCCACGCGGATCGATGTGCTCCGAGATCACTGGTCGTGCGTTCTTGATTCCCTGTCGCGTGACGCGCACTCCCTTGATCTCGCCAAGCGGAAGATTGATGTTCAAGAGCGTGCCGTCGGGCAATCCCTCTGCAAGCACCTTACGCACGGCGGTGATTGCGAATCTGGCAGCTTCACGAAATTCAAAGTTCTCGCGCGCGACCAAACTCAGCGCGACGCCGGGTACACCAAGAATTGTCGCTTCCAGCGCGCCGGCAACAGTTCCTGAGTAAGTGGCGTCATCACCAAGGTTGCCGCCGTGATTGATGCCGGAAGCGCAGACGTGCGGACGTTCGTTTTCAGGAATTATTTTGTTGAGCGCCAGGGTTACACAATCGGTGGGCGTGCCGTCTACGGTCCAATGGCGTTCATCAATCTGGCGAATACGAAGCGGGCGAGCCAGGGTTAAACTGTGCGAAGCTCCGCTCATCTCGGATGCCGGCGCCACCACATAGACGTCGCCGACCTCCTTCAGCGC
>JANNON010000811.1:0-11669 GCA_031399105.1 Blastocatellia bacterium
GTCCGTCGGCGGCTGCCATTGACGCCGCGCGGGTGGCGGAGGAGAATGAGTTACTCGCCCAAGATAACAAGGTCCTACGCTCCACGATTGAGAATCTCCAGGATTCGTTCTGGTGCATCCGCCGTTTTCAGGAAGTACTACCAATTTGCATGACCTGCAGCAAGGTACGTCTGGGAGAAGCTGACTGGATGGAACTAGCAGCCTTCATGCGGAAGCATTCCGATTTCCTCAGTCACAGCTATTGCCCCGAGTGCGCCGAGATTGCGCAGCTAGGTTTTCGTTCGCCTTCCAGGAGAGCACAATGATTCTCGCTATTTCCCGATTCAAAGTGGCGAACGGGATGGAGGCCGAGGTGCGGGAGGCCTTTCTCAATCGCCCGGGCTTTGTCGACTCAGCGAAAGGGTTTCTGGGGATGGAAACCTATACCGCAAAAACCGACCCCTCTATCTTTTATCTGGTGACGCGCTGGAGCGATCAGGATTCCTTTCACACCTGGCACCACAGCAAAGAGCACCACGAATCACACCGCTTTATTCCCAAGGGACTGAAACTCGACGGCTCATATACAGAAATCGTCGAACTGGAACGCATTGAGCATGAGATCGACCGACGGTCTTTCGATGATTGCGCATTGGACGCGGCGCCGCTGCTGGCTGGATTTATCAACCAGAGCGAGGGCCTGCACTTCATTGCAACGGCCGCCGACGGCAAGATCCTGCGAGTGAACCTCGCCGTAGCGAGACGGATACGTCGATCCGTCGAAGAATTGGAAGGCACCAGTGTCTTTGAACACATCACCGCAGCTGATAGAGAGACCGTGCGCGCTCGACTGCAGGCTGGAACGCGACATCTGGACGCGAAGACATTACTTAATTTCGTGGATCGCGATAACGCGCCCTACTCGCTGAACTGCAAAATCGACATAATGCCTGACGGCCTTATCATTATCGGTGAGGCGCCCGCCAGGAAGGAAGAAGCACTGCAGACGGAGTTGCTTAAGCTCAATAACGAACTCGCGACGCTCTCGCGCGAAAACGTTCGTAAGAAGCGCGCGTTGGAACAGGCGCTAACGAAATTGAGGGATGCACAATCGATGCTTGTGCAACAAGAGAAGATGGCCTCGCTGGGCCAAATGACTGCGGGCGTAGCACACGAAATCAATAATCCGATTGCCTTCGTGCTCACTAATCACGAGACGCTGTTACGGGATTTTAACGAACTGCTCGGTTTTGTAAACATAGTTGGCGACTCTCTGGATGAACTCTCGGCGACCAATCAAGGCTTCTACGAACGCATCCTTAGCAAAGCTGAAGAAATTGATTTGTCTCATCTGGTTGAGATCATCCCCAAGAAGATTGGACACAATCTTGAAGGTCTCGAACGAGTCAAGCGCATTGTCCTGGATCTGCGCAGTTTCTCGCGTCTGGACGAGAACAGTTACAAGCCCGCCGACATCAACGAAGGTATCAATTCGACGCTGCGCTTTCTTTCGCCGTTGATTGCCACGCAGCAAGTGACACTGAAAACCTTTCTAACTGAGATGGCGCCGCTCAACTGCTCGCCGGGCACACTCAATCAAGCCTTCAGCAACGTCGTCGCCAATGCAGTGCAAGCCAGTCCACCCCATGGGGAGGTTACCGTATCCACTTCCGCAGACGAGGGGTTTTGCGTGGTCACAGTGGAGGATCACGGTGAAGGAATCGCCGGAGAGCATCTATCGAAAATTTTTGATCCTTTCTTTACTACCAAACCTGTCGGATCCGGCACCGGCCTTGGCCTACACATCACCAGGCAGATCGTGACCGCCCATCGAGGCGAGATACTGGTTGCCAGTGAGAAGAACATCGGCACCACCGTTACGATCCGAATTCCCTTTGGGAAGGAAACGCCTCCCCAGCCAGCCAGCACGATTTCCTTCGTCGAAGCGGGAGAACAAACATGGCCACACTAAGCGCCGGGTTCAGTCGGCACACAAAGCTCGTCGAATCCACCTTCCCACAACCATCACTGGAGACCTTGCTCGTCGTCGATGATGAAGAGAGTATTACATCCTCGATTGCTGAAATCTTCAGGGGCCGTTACCAGGTCATCACCGCGTTGAGCGGGGAAGAAGCGCTCGCCAAGCTCGAGACCGAGGAAGTCGCCGTGGTCATCTCAGACCAGCGGATGCCCCGCATGAGTGGTGCCGAACTGCTGTCGCGAATTGCCGTGGCTCAACCCGAGGCAACTCGGATCATGTTGACTGGGTATGCAGACCTGGAGTCAGTGGTGAAAGCGGTCAATGAGGGCCATATCTACTTTTACTTGCCGAAACCATGGACGTCAGGGGAGATGGAAGCCGTGGTCGAACACGCTTTCGAGCGTCATGCCCTGCTGCATGAAAACCGTGAACTGATCGAGCAACTCCGAAAGGCGAACGCGGATCTGGAAGACAAAGTCGAACAACGCACCCAGGAGCTGCAAGAAAAAAACAGCGCGCTGGAAGCTTCGAACAAGGTCAAAAACGAATTTCTCGGCATTGCCGCGCACGACCTGCGCTCGCCATTGGGCAACATTGGCAGCATTGCCGAATTACTTCTCGATGACGCCGACCAGATGGAACAGGCTGAGGCTCGGGATTTTCTCGGCATGATTCTTTCAACCAGCAATCAGATGCTGACCTTGGTAAATAACTTGCTCGATATCTCGCGCATCGAGGCCGGGAAGATCCAACTCCAAATTGAGACCGTTGAGTTGCGGGCGTTTCTCGCCGAAATCGAAAAGTATAACCAAATGCTCGGTCGACGAAAGAGGATCCAGTTCGAGATCAATTGCGAGGAAGGGTTGTTGGCCGGCACCTTTGATTGCGAACGAATCCGGCAGGTCTTGAACAATCTGGTCGGAAACGCCTTCAAGTTCTCGCCGCCGGAAACTACGGTCAGACTCTCGGTCACATTCGCTGACGGCCTTGAGTTTTCGGTGACAGACCAGGGTCTGGGCATCCGCTCAGAAGAACTGCCGCTACTCTTTGGCGCATTTCATCGCACCAGCACCCGGCCAACGGGCGAGGAGCAGAGCTCGGGGCTTGGTCTTTCGATCTGCAAACAGATCGTCGAAGCCCACGGCGGAACCATCGGCGTGGAGAGCACCCACGGACAGGGCAGTCGTTTCCATTTTCGTTTACCCGCGTTTCCTCAACCTGACGAAACGCGCCCGGGAGAAATTGAACAATGACAACCATGTCTTTGAACGATCGGGTTGCACTATCGGAAAAGATCGATGGGCTTAAGCCCCAAGTGGCCGAGGTGGTCACCGAAGAGTTTTTTGTGCGGCATCCGGACTGGCTCGCTCGCTATGGTGAGCGGGGACGAAAGCATGGAATCGAAGATGCGATTTTTCATCAGAGCTATTTGGCGAGCGCCATCGAAAGCGGCTCGGTGGCCCCGTTCGAAACGTACGCGCGATGGACCGTGGGTATGCTGGGGGCCCGGAACATTACCCCGCATTTCGTCGCCGAAAATCTGCAGCAAGTCGGCGAAGCTTTGCAGTCATCCCTGAATGCGACGGAAGCAGAGTTCGTGAAAGAGTTCATCGATGCCGCTGTCAGTGCCTGCGAAAATCCGCAGGCCGGACCGGCAAAGCCCGCCACGGCACTGGGTGAAACGCAAGCCCTTTATCTGCAGGCCGCGATCAAAGGTGACCGGCGGGCGGCAGTTTCGCTGGCTCTCGAGGCAATGAAACGCGTGAGCGACATAGTCGATGTTTACGTGGATGTCTTTCAAACTTCTCAATACGAGGTGGGCCAATTGTGGGAGACGAATCAAATCACGGTGGTTGAGGAACACATGGCCACGGCGGTTACACAATATGCGATGGCCCAGCTTTATCAGCACATCGAACCAGCGAAAAGCCAAGCTGGCAGAATGGTGATTACGGGAATCGAGGGCGAGTTGCATCAGGTTGGACCAAACATGGTTGCCGACGTGTTGGAAGCCCGCGGTTGGGATGTGCGGTTCCTCGGCACCAACATGCCGCACAGTGGGATTCTTCAGGCGATCGAGGACCAGCGGGCAGAAACTGTTGGAATCTCTGCCACCATCTTGTTCAGCTTGCCAAAAGTTGTGCGGCTGGTTAAAGCCATTCAGGAAAAATTTGCTACAGCTTGTCCGCGCATTATTTTCGGCGGTCGAGCTTTTGCGGCCACGCCGCTTTTGTGCCGCGAGCTGGCGGGCAGTGATGCGGCGCTTGATCTACGCGCTGCCCTGGCAATGGTTTGACGAGGGCTTTGAGTTACAAATAGTAGCCCTTGAGAGGGGAAACAAGTGCATCATGGAGTCGGCGTTTCTTCCCGGCGCAAAGCCGAAACCGGGCAGGGATCACATCAATGATCTCAATAGTCGTGTCGCAGCGTGATCGACACTCCAATGATAGACTCCAAACAGAGTCCCTTCTTCGCACCATCACCCAAGTGTCCGGAATAAGATTCGGTTTCCCGCTCGATCACTCCCGTGAGTAAGACAAGTAACATAGTTACAGCAACCGGCGTCGATCGGTGTCGATCGGTGTCGATCGGACACTCAAAATAGACAGTTGCCTAGTCGCACCAGCCACCTGTGGATGAGTCCCACTATTTGCTTAGAACATAGGAGCCGCATTAGCGACCGAGGACTTGGCTAATAGCCTCCAAAATTTCACGGTGCGAGAATGGTTTGGCGAGTACTAGTTGGGCACCAAAAGCCTTGGCCATTTTCAGGTAATTCTGGGCACCGCCTCGTCCTCCTCCGGACATGGCGATGATCTTGACTTCAGAGTGAAGCTGCTTGATTTCCACGATCATTTCCAATCCTTCTTTCTCCGGCATGACCAGATCTGTAATCACAAGATCAGTTGGCCGCTCCGCATAATGTTTGAGGCCTTGGGCCCCGTCTGATGCTTCTCGAACCAGAAACCCCTCACCAGTCAGGGCTTCGCTCAGCATCACACGGAACTGTTCGTCATCATCTACCAGGAGAATACTCACGGGCATGAATTATTCTTCTTTCGTTTCGACAAGTGAACGCCGAATCGCATCTCCCAGCACTTGTATTCCACATGGCTTAGCAATCAATTCGCGGATGCCCATCGCTCTGGCTTTCTCCTGGCTCAATCCAGCACTGTACCCACTGACCAAAATAATAGGCAGCGTTGGTCGGATTTCCAGGAGCGCCGTGGCAAGCTCAGCGCCGTTCAATCGTGGCATTGTCACATCAGTGATCACCAGATCGAAGTCTTCAGGTTGCGAGGTGAAAGCCGCTAGAGCTTCGACACTGTCTGTTTTGGTGGTGACGCGATAACCGAGGTCTTCAAGCATTGACTGCCCCAGTGAGACCAGCGCTACCTCGTCGTCTACAAAGAGGATGCGTTCGCCGCTGCCCCGGGGCACGGAATCAAGCTCCTGGAGAGTTGGAGACGGTCGGCGATCGCATACTGGCAAATACACCATAAAAGTAGTGCCAGCTCCCAATTCGCTGGAGATGACAATCGCGCCGCCGTGATTTTTGATCACGCCATGCACGACGGCCAAACCCAGTCCAGTCCCTTCACCGGGCGCCTTGGTCGTAAAGAAAGGCTCGAAGATGCGTTCCTGACTGGCGCGGTTCATTCCGCACCCGGTGTCGCTGACATCCAGACGGACATGCGGTCCTTCCTTGAGTTCAGGGTGAATACCCGCGAAATCACCATCGATATCAAGGCTTGTCAGACGGACGCCGAGAATGCCGCCGTGCTTCTTCATCGCCTGCGCGGCATTGACACACAGATTAAGTATCAGCTGGTGGAGTTGGCTCGCATCGCCCATCACAGAGGGAGCATCTGGATCGATATCCTGGCGGATTTCAACCGTCGAGGGCAGCGACACGCGCAGCAATCCCAGAGTCTCAGCGATTATTGGTTGCAGTTGGAGCGTCTCTCGATCAGGCTCTTCAATGCGGCTGAAGGTGAGGATCTGCTTCACTAAATCCTTGGCGCGAGTGCTCGCGATCAGTACTTGTTGAAGATGAGCCTGGGCGCGGCTGTCCCGACTGATGCCTCTCTTCGCCATTTCAGAATAGCCAATGATAGCGGCAAGGATATTGTTAAAATCATGCGCGATGCCGCCCGCCAGAGTGCCGATAGCTTGCAACTTCTGGGCTTGGCTTAGTTGTGCCTCCATCTTCTTGCGTTCCGTAATGTCAGTGGCAATACCTGTAAGACGAACTAGCTTGCCAAGGGCATCACGCACTTGGAAACCGCGGTCGTGAATCCAACGGACGGTGCCGTCAGGCCGAGCAATTCTATATTCAAGATTAACCTCCGCTGCGGTTCCCATGAGCGTGGCAAAGACCGCAAAGGCGCTCTCACGTTCATCGGGAAGGATGGATTCGACCCACTGATGAGGATTGGCATATAAGCTCTCGGCCGAGCGACCCCAAATCAGTTCATAACCCGCACTCACGTAATGCATTGTTTTGAAGTCAGGTGAGGTTATCCAGAAGACATCGGTAATGTTATCGGACAACGCGCGGAATTTCTCGTCACTGTCGCGCAGGGCCTCATTGGCGCGAGAGATCTCCAGTTCCGCCAGCTTTAGATCATGAATGTCTGTACAGGTGCCGAACCACTTTATGACGTTGCCGCTGGCGTCCAGTTGAGGCACGCCACGGATCAACCACCAACGATAAATCCCATCCGCGCGGCGTATACGGGCTTCGATGGAATAGATCCCAATTGTCGCGGTGGCGAGCTGCCAGGCATCCCAAGATCTTTGCTGGTCGTCAGGGTGAAACGGTTTGTTCCATTCGTGGCCCAGGCCCTCTTCTAGCGTCTGCCCGGTGTAATCCGTCCACTGCTGGCTGAAGTAAAGATTCCAGCCATCCGGGCGCGTGATCCAAACCATTTGCGGCATGGCCTCGGCAAGTGAGCGAAATTCAGCCTCGCTTTCTCTTAGAGCCGTCTCGGCCAGCTTTCGATCAGTGATATCGACGCAGGCGCCAGTCATGTAGAGCGGCCGGCCGGCGACATCGAAAAAGGTCTTGCCTTTGTCATCCAGCCAGTGAAGGCTGCCATCTGGCCAAACTACGCGAAACTCTGCATCGAAGTCCGCACCCTCCCGCGCGCAACGCTCGCATGCTTTGCTCACGTGGGCGCGATCCTCCGGATGCACTGTGGCGATGAACGTCTCCAGCGACCGGACAGCCTGTCCCTGAGGGATGCCAAAGAGAGCATCCAGGGAGTCATCCCAGCTCAACTCATCGGTGCTGAATTCCCACCGGAATGTGCCGGTGCGGGAGGCGGCGAGTGCGGCGCGCAAACGCTCTTCGCTCAGCCGCAGCGCATCTTCTGTTTGCTTGCGTTCGGTGATGACGTTGGCGGATGGGACCAGGCCCACGACTTCGCCAGCCTCATTCCGCAACGGCTGAAGGGAGAAATCTATGTCAATGTGTTGATTTCCCGCCCCTTGCGTTCGCACATCGTAACGAGACGCTTCGCCCCGAGCCGCCCGGGTGATGGCGTCGCGCAACTGGTGTTTGGCTTCCGGTGAGTGAGACCACCAGGGTGTTTCGGCAAACGGCAGTCCGAGGACATCTTCGGCTTTCAAACCGGCTGCGGTCAGCGGGGATTGGTTGACCTCAACCAGAACTCCTTCGGTCGTCAGCAAACCCACGAACATCGCAGGACCCATTCCATCAATGATGTCCCGCAAACGTTTTTGACTGGCCTGGAGCGCCGCTTCGCCGAGTTTTCGATCCGTGATGTCGCGGGTGGACCCAACTACGAATTCAACGGTTCCATTCGTCCCAAAGGCGGGCGAAAAAATATACTCATAAAAACCCTGCACGCGAGTTGGAGAAGTGTAAAGAGTTTCACCCGTAACACTCTGGCCGGTTTCAAACACCTCCTGTAGCTCCTGCTGCAGACGTTTGGCTAGATCATCGGGGTAGCCCAATTCGTAAAAGTTTTTACCGATGACCGCGTCGAGCGTTAACCCCCACAGATTGAGCAGCGGTTGATTGGCAAACAAGAAACGGCCGGCGCGGTCATAGATGTAAGCAAAGTCGTGAAGATTTCCGAGCAGCGTGGTGAGCATGCGCTCTCGCCGATCTGTTTTCTGCGACAAGTCCTCGAGCGCGGCTGCTGCCAGTTTGCGCTCCGTGATATTCAAGTGCATGACGACTACGCCATTTGGGCGATCGCCAGCCAGCGGTGTCACTGTTAGTAAAAACCAGCGGGCTTCGGTTGGCGAATGGCAGGGATACTCGATCGAAAAACTCTTCGCCGCGCCGTCCAATACCGCTCGAATACCGGCAGCGACTTGAAACGCCTCGGATGAATCATCTCCCTGTGCCTGATCGCAAATACCAAGGTAATTGCGTCCTACCGAGTGCTCCGCAGTTTTTAGCATGTTCGCGTCGGCAAATTGCCGCCACGCTTCATTGACCGAGATGATATTCCCTTGAGTGTCGAGCAAGGCCAGATGTGCGGAGAGCGCGTCGAGGATGTCGGCCTGCTTCGTGGCCTCGCTGTGTCGCAACTGGTCCTGGGCTCGCCGGAACATGAACGTCCGCCCATCGCGTCCCGCGACGGTGTCCACTTCGCCGCCGGTCAATTCCTCGAGCCGTTGCTCGGTTTTGACCAGCGACTCGATGAGCGCGGGAATTTCTTCGTTAACGGTCCCAACTAATGAAGGTTCGTGGGACATCATGCTGCAACGATTTCCAATCGCAGTCCCAAAGCCTGTAACACGGTCTCAGTCTGGTTGAGCGTGCCGACGATTTTTCGTGCGGGAGCTGGCCCGAGCTTGACTAGCGTTGGCGTCATGAAAATGCCGTCAACCAACGCACGTTGCGGCTCTTTCAAGACATCCACGATCTCAATTTCGTATTGTCCCGACAGATGATCGCGGCAAATCGCCGCAAGGTTGGCGCGCGCTTGTGCGGAGTTCTGCGTGTCGCCAGCAATGTATAGACGGAAATTGACCTTGAAGTGGCGCTTCACAGCACGCTCCCTTTCGCTCCAGGAATCGGCACATCGCCGCCGCGTAACTCCTGCATCCGAATTCGGCCGCGCGACAACGCTCCCTTGCGCGCCGCAGTTGTTCTGGTCAGCAACGTCTTTTCAACCTGCTTTGCCACCAGCTCCGTTTGTAGAGACTTCGCTCGCACCTCAAGGACAGCCTCCTCGGCATCCAGGGTAACGAGTTTGAGTTTTCCGGCAACCTCGGCAACCTCATTCGCGACTCGCTCTGCGCTTTCTTTTTCCCATCGCAACGCTCCCATTAAGACTTCACCGCCTGCGGTGTAGATGTCGGCCAGGGTCACGCCCGCATCGCTCAGGATCAATTCACGCACCTGATTTGAATGCGAGGTGCCTCGCGACTTGATAATGGACAGGCCGCGATTGCGCTCGCCGGCTTGCACCAGGTAATTGAGGTGAATCCAGGTGTCAGCGAGTGTCGAAATTTGTAGCGGGGTGCCGGTTTGGGTCTGGCCGTGCATCTCGTCGAGCAGGCTGGTGCAGACCATGGTAATGCCGTCGGACTTCGACCAGTCAATTAAGCGTTCTGCCACGCCGTGAGCAGTGAGCTCATTGCCTGCTTTAGAAAGAGTCGACACTGGATCAATCACCAGGCACCGTGCTTTGTGCTCTCGTGCCAGTGCCTTTATGCGCACCAGTAGAGTCTCTGCACTGCCAGTGATTGTGCGCGCTGAAATCATGCGCAACAGACCGCTCTTAACATAACGGTCCAGTCGAATCCCAACCGAAGAGAGATTCCGGATCACCTCGGTACCATCCGAATCAAACCCGACAAACATCGTGCGCTCACCGCGTTTGCACGCGGCCTCAGCAAACGCACCACTCAAGGTCGTTTTGGCTGTGCCGGGAAAGCCGGTTATGAGTACACTTGCCCCGCGGTAATAGCCTCCGCCGAGCATCGTATCGAGTCGCGCTACGCCGCTCGTCACGCGCTCGTTGGTGACTTTGGTATCCACCCGTCCCAACATGCGTGAGATGGCCACATCAAATCCATTCTTGCCGATCACGAATGGCGCTTCATTCTCATCGAAGTTTGAGCCGCGATACTTCTGCACTCGCAGGTTGCGCTGTGATACGCCCAACTCCACGGTGTGGTTGAGGACCACGGCGCAGTCCACCATGAATTGCATGAAACCGAACGGCTGCTGACTGCCCGAACTCGTGTGTTCGCCCCCTGATTTCGCAGTGATAAGCCCCGTCAGCTCGCTCGCCAGTAACCACTCGTGCAGCCGGTAAATCTCACGTCGTTTCGCTGCGGCGTCTGGCAACAGCGCCAACACAATATCTATGGCATCGAACACAATGCGGCGCGCTCCCATGGCTTTCGCCTGCGCCCCCAGCGCTGCCAGCATTCCGCCCAAATCGAAATTCCCCGACTGGATCAGATCAGGTGTCGGTTGCGCATCTAAGAAAAAGATCTTCTTGTGCTGTAACTCCGAAAGCTTCCAATCAAAGCCTTCTGCATTGGCGACGATGCGCTTGGAGGTTTCCTCAAAAGCAACAAAGATGCCCGGTTCGTTGCAGTCCTGCGCGCCATGCACCAGGAAACGGAGCGCAAACAGGGTCTTGCCGGAACCTGGTCCGCCTTCCAAAAGAGTGGTTCGCCCACGAGGCAAGCCGCCGTGGGTGATTTCGTCGAACCCTTCAATGCCTGTGAGCGCCTTTAATGGATTCGTTGCAGGTGTTTTTTTGGCTTTCATGAAGCTATGTTCGCGCCTGCTTGAAGGTTCAAGCGTCTTGGTCTGCCCTGCGAAACAGTCGTAGGGAGCCTTTAATGGATATGGATTTGAGCGATCTTGATTAGCCCGGGTAGATTGGGTGATGCCAGGAATCGTGAAGCATCAGATCGTTTTGTGGATTTCATTTGGTGCTTGGGTGCTGACAATTCCCCAGCCACCTCTAGCCTTCCGCGAATAGCTTCCGCAATAACGATGCCGCTCCTTATTTCCGGTAAGAGCGTGATGACGGGAAGCTTCGTGGTCCGGATGTCCCTCTGTTTTGCCTCATCCTTGTGGCGTTGTGACTTTAATCAGCGAAGGAGGAATTCAGCGGAGGTACTGCCCCTCTCAAATAATGCTCGAGGTAGATACCCGCTGATAAAGTTTTTGGTGTCTGTTTGGTGTCTATTATTGGAGAGCACTAGTGAACGGCCATGTCCGCGTCGATCGTGGGCGATGCAGCGATAGCCTTTGGAAGCCAGAAAGAACATCTCGTCCTCGAAAGCGTCGGCGCTCAACGGCCACCCGTGACTGAAGACGACTGGTTGTCCTTCCCCCAATCGTTGTAATAGATCTGCGTTTAATGCTTTTTCAAATCGTCGGGACAGTGCCGCCGTCAATAACGTATTCGCTTCCCGTTATGGACGAAGCGCGATCTGACGCCAAAAATGCGATCAGTTCGGCAACCTCTTCAGGTCGGTTCGGTCGGCCCAACGGAATGCCGCCAAGTGAGTCCATTATCGTCTGCCGCGCGGCATCCTTACTGATGCCGGTACGTTCGGCGATTTCATTGACCATCCCGAGTGCTGCATCGGTTTCGGTGTATCCGGGCGCGACTGAGTTCACGCGGATGTTTTTCGGACTGAACTCTTTCGACAGTCCTTTGCTGTAGTTGGTTAACGCTGCCTTCGCCGCCGCATA
>JANNON010000576.1:0-2347 GCA_031399105.1 Blastocatellia bacterium
CCTGGTCGAGCAGGTTCGCTTCGTTGAAGGTGGGGCGGCAAGGGCAAGTACGTTAAGAAGGTGAACCTCGCCGCGACCATGAGTCCCGGCGTCTTGCTTGACGAAGTCGCTTACGCGAAATAGTGGTGAGGAGCTAGCAACATGAAAACAAAAGCACAAAAGCAGAAAGATTTGGAACTCCTTGCCGAGAGCTTTAAGAACGCGAAGGCTGCAATGCTGGTCGGATTCCAGGGAATGACCGTGGCGAAGGATCAGGAGTTGCGGAACCAGTTGCGCGAAGCGGGAGTAACTTACTCGGTGGTGAAGAACACCCTGGCGCGAAAGGCAGCGGAGGGCACCGAGCTGGAACAGGCGAAGGATGAGTTCAAGGGCGTCACTGCGGTGGCGTTGAGCAATTCTGATCCAGTAAACCTCTCAAAGGCGATCGCCAAATTTACCAAGGCCAATCCGGATATTTTCAAATTCAAGATCGGCGTGGTTGAAGGCAACGTGGTTGCGCTTCGTGATGTTGAAGCAATCGCGAGTTTGCCATCGAAGGAAGAACTGATCTCGAAAGTTCTGTTCTTGATCAACTGCCAGGCTCAGCGACTGGTGACGGTGATTTCCGCCGTCCCCCGAAATCTGGCGATTGTTATCAAGCAAATCGGCGATCAGAAGGCTTAGAAGAATTGGTCCTGCTTGCGGTTTCGCATGAGCGAGACAAGCATGTGGATCCGGATAAAGACAGTGGGGCCGGACGCGGACAACGAGCGTGGCGATGGTCAGGTCGTCTAAATGGCTCGGACGTTAGCCAGAACTGGATGCAACTTTTCTGAAGAACGTCCCGTGGGTTCTCCTTGCTGCGTACAAACAACTAACAGCACCCAGGAACCCTTTTAGGAGGATAGAAATTAATCATGGCAGCAACACGTGAAGATGTAATTGAGTTTTTGAAGGGCATGACACTGCTTGAGGCTTCGCAGCTCGTTAAAGAGCTCGAGGAGACGTTTGGCGTTTCCGCCGCAGCGGCAGCCGTCGCAGCGCCGGCAGCCGGCGGTGGTGGCGGCGAAGCAGCCGCGCCCGCAGAAGAGAAGACTGAGTTTGATGTGATCCTGCAGGCCGCTGGCGGCAACAAGATCAATGTCATCAAGGTTGTTCGCGAGGTAACTGCGCTTGGCTTGAAAGAAGCCAAGGATCTCGTGGAAGCGGCACCTAAAGCGGTGAAGGAAGGCGTCTCAAAGGAAGAAGCAGAGACCGTCCGACAGAAGCTTGCTGATGCCGGTGCAACCGTCGAAGTGAAGTAGTGGCAGATGCTGGAGGTTGGCTGTCGTAATTTGCTTACTGGCATCTAATCTCCAGCATCCAGCATCTTCGTTTTATCGTGACTTGACACTGGAGTAGTTGGTGGCTAAGTTGAAAGAGTATTGAGGCGCTGGCGTTACTCCCAAAAAAATTGACGAAGAAACAGCCGCTTTCTGGTGAATAAGCGGTCGGGGCATTGTGCGCCCTGACCGCGATTTGGCGTCTCCGGTTATTTATTGATTTGGGTTTTCGGTCAGGCTGGTTAAGGCGTGGGGCGCGTCTTCAGCATTGGCATTGTAAATCCGGATCGCATTCTTTAAGGAACCTCTCATGTCTGCAAATCTGCTTCAAACATCGAATACGGGACTAGGGCGACGGACGAGTCAGGCGCCGGAACGCGTCGACTTTTCAAAGATTTCGACCGCGGTTGCGATTCCAAATCTCATTGAGATTCAGCGCGAATCCTACAATCGCTTTCTGCAGATGGATTTTCTCCCTGAAGAGCGCGAGAACACCGGTTTGCAAGCGGTTTTCCAGTCGGTTTTTCCCATTTCGGATTTTCGCGGAACGGCAACTCTCGACTTTGTTGAGTATCAAATTGGCAATTGGCAGTGCAAGTGCGGCCGGCTGGAAGGCTTGAATTACCTGCGTGCGAACTGCAAGAGCTGCGGCTCGACGATCAAGGTCAATCCCTTGGCTGCTGGCGAAACGCTCTGTCATAAGTGCGGCACTTTCAACTTTGTGCGCCCGCAGCTTTGCGAGAACTGCGGCGAGCCGGTTGGATTGAAGCATAAGCACGATCAGCAGGAATGTCAGGAGCGCGGTATGAGCTATAGCGTGCCGCTCAAGGTGAAGATCCGCCTGACCGTTTACGATAAAGATCCTGAAACTGAAGCTCTCTCGATTCGCGATATTAAAGAAGAGGAAGTGTTCTTCGGTGAAATCCCGCTGATGACGGACAACGGAACGTTCATCATCAACGGCACCGAACGTGTAATCGTCTCTCAATTGCACCGCTCGCCGGGCGTGTTCTTCAAGAGAGGCGCACTTTATGTAGCGAAGATCA
>JANNON010000583.1:0-4245 GCA_031399105.1 Blastocatellia bacterium
CGTCCATTACCGTAGTAGCCACCGTAGCGCTGATATCCCTCACGATAACCCTGAAGGAATCCACTGCGATAGGCCTGGTCGAATTGATTGCCGTAGTTGTTGGGAGGGTTTTTGTAGTATCGCGAGCGCTGCGGATTGTAACTCTGTCTCCGCTGTGCGTCGCTGCCGCCGGTATACACGCCCTGTTGATAGCCCTGGCTCTGCGCGACCCGGTAAGCGTTGTTGTTGTTGCCATAACCGCCGCCATAGTAACCACCGTTGCGATAACCGTCATTGCGGTAACGGTCGTTGCGGTATCGGTCGTTGCGATAGTCGCGATTGCGTTCGCGCCGATAATCGCGAGAACGACGATCTCTGCGATACTCGTCGTTGCGTTGCCATTGTGCCTGTGCGCTTGAACTGGACACAAAGACAATGCCTGCCATCACGAAAAAAGCGATTAGCAGTCCCCCGACTCGGTTCCTTAACTGAGTAGATTTCATCTTTAGACCTCCGCCGCCACGTATGGCAAATCCGAGACCGAAAAAGGAAATCTCAAAATATCGGCAGACTTTTAGTGTTGCGCTTCACCTCCCGCACGAGATGGTGCACCTATAATTCGATTTCGTTGACCGCTCAGCGACTACAAGAGACCCTCTAATTCTCGCCAGATTCTTTCAGGACGAAGTTCGACAAAACATGCCGGTTTGAACTCCGCAGGCTTGGCATAAGCGCACGTTACTTCATGACATTTTACGCATTCGAACGCAGACACTACATGCACCTGGTTGCGACCAGTCGCGCCAACCAGCATGGGATCTGTGGCGCCGTAGAGCGTGACTGATGGGACATCTAATGCGGCTGCGATGTGACTGAGACCGGTGTCCAACCCAACGGTGGCGGTAGCGCCTGAAATAATGGCCGCCTTTTCAGTTATCGACAGCGGCGGAAGGACAAGAGCGTTCGCGCCGCCAGCGATGCGCGCCGCTCGGTCGCGCTCAACATCGTTGCCCCAGGGGAGCACGACCTGAAATCCGGCGTTGTTGGCGCGTAGGGTCAGCTCGCGCCAATAGTGTTCCGGCCAAACTTTTGATTGCCAAGCCGTGCTGTGTATGAACACCAGATATTTATCAGACAACTCAATTTCTGTTTTCGATAAACGCGACCGCTCGATGCCATAGTCAAGCTGGTGCTCGTCATAAGAGTAAGACAGGGCTCTTGAAAGTAGTTGGCGCATTCGTTGAATTGAATGCTGTCCCTTCGGCACCGCGAAACGTTTCGAATAAGCGAGATGAGCGCCCCATTCGTGCGCTGATTGCCCTGCATAACCGCGCAGCCGGCCGTGCGCGAGACGGCTGATCATTGCGCTTTTCCATTCACCTTGCAGATCGACGACGAAGTCATAGTGCCGAACGCGCAACTGTTTCAGGAATGGTTTCAGTTCGCCATTGCGAATTGCTGTACTGGGATTCTTCCCCCAGCGTCGCAGAGGAGCAGCAAGAACATCCTCGACGTGTGAATGCCATGCGGGTATTTGGGCGAACGATTCGTCAACAGCCCAGTCGAAACTGATTCGCGGGAACGCCCGTGCTGCATCGGTGAGGGCGGGGAGTGTCTGCACGAGATCTCCCATCGATGTCAGGCGGACAATAAGGACGCGCATTAGCGGATGTCAGAAGTCGGATGTCGATGTCAGAAGTCGGATGTCAGATGTCAGATGTCAGATCGCATGTAATTACACGCTACGTTAACGCGCGGAGTTCCACGGTGACAAGCAACCAGGCAGAACGTGAATGGATCTTCCCCTATTGAAGCATAGCGACCGGGTCTTCACGTCACCGCGACGCTGTAGCGAGAGCAGAGTCGTGATGCATACTCGCGCTTGGGGATCCCTAAACGCTCGAGGCTACTCCAGCGGTTCTCCCTGTTCGTACTCGACGTATGCAATCGCGTCGTAAAGCTGCTTTTCAGTCCAAAGCCTCTTCTTACTCCCACCTCGTGCCCAGGGTGTCTTGGAATTATCCCAACACCTTGCTTCCCGCATCTTTCTCGTGGCATGGGCCTTAAGCGCAATCAATACGAGTTCCGGATCGCAATGCGCCGTGACCACTGTGTGAACGTGATTGGTTCGCACGTTAACTGTCCATAGACACCATTTGCGAGTGTCGCAGATTTCCCTAACAGCTTCTGTTACGACCGCCCGTCTTTGCTTCTGCAGGTTCACGGGCGGACGCTTAAGATTTCTTTCGTTATATTTTTTCCACTGTTCGTTTGGTGGAATATCCGGAGTTCCGTATCGATTGTGAAATCTATCGATGGAGCCCCGCGAGTCTCCGTGCAGCCAAGTGCCATAGCAGCGAAACGTAATATGGAAAGCAACGTGGTTGCTTACAAACTCATGGTGAGGTTGAGTCATGTCGAATCTCAGGCGAGCGCGACTGTACTTGTGCCGAATCACTTTGTCAGGCGCAATGGGCAGGAGTAGTTTTTAGGTTCCTAGCCAATTTCCTTGCGTCTTTAAGCACCTTCCGCTTTGGTGTCCGCCGGGTTGCTTCGTTGGCGAGACTTCGTGGTGAAGGAAGACCCGGTCGCTGCGCTCCGCGGTTCTGATTGCTTCGCTGTCGCTCCGCTAGCTCGGCGACTCGATTTCACGCAGACATTAGCTCGAGCGGTCGACTGGAACGCACTGTTCTCATCCACACCTCCGACGAAAACCAGCGACACCACCAGACTGAGGACCAGTAACCTTGCGTTTTTCTCTTGGTCCAAACGCTTCCCAGGGCACCGAACCCTGGTTGGCATGACCGTTGCTCCTGACTGAATCGCCAATCCGCGACGCACCATTCGCGGATTGGCGATTAATGACCGACGAGGAAACTTGCATGAACGAATCACCTGATAAAGAAACCTGGCGGCCCGACGAACGTCCGGACCAAGCTCCCACACACCCATACGACCCGATGAATCCTGAAGAGCCAAACCGCAGTCCTATTCCGCTGACGCCAGATCAGGAACGACCGCCAGTTCCCGGTCGTGAGCCAGTCGATAAAGTGCCCGTGGGAGATCCCCCACTGGGTGAACCTGTGCGTTTATAATCAGGGCGAGACGGCAGAACGCTATCACGGCGAACAGCCGGCGAGATAACTCATGCGGTTGTCGTCACTCCTTCTTGTCGGTTCATGGGGCTACGGAATCTTTCAGTTCTTCCGTCGCCTTGGTCCGTTTGGGCTGTTACTCCTCGGTGCGCTCGACTCCTCGTTTCTATTTCTTCCATTCGGAAACGACCTATTGCTGATCGCATTTGTAAGCGCCGACCGCGGCGGCTTGAACTGGATTCTCTATGTGTTGATGTCGGCGTTGGGCTCGGTCCTGGGAGTGTTGGTGGTCGATCTGTTGATGCGCAAAGCGGGCGAGGAAGGCCTGAAGAAATTCGTAAAGCCCAAGCGAATAGAATTGCTAAAAAAGAAGATGGAAAAGAACGCGGGGTGGGCCGTCTTCATCGCAACCTTGCTGCCACCGCCGTTCCCATTTACTCCAGTGGTAATGGCAGCTTCAGCTTTGCAGTGTTCCCGAATGAACCTGCTGATCGCAGTTTTTGTCGGGCGACTTTTGCGGTACACAATTGAAGCACTGCTCGCGCTCTACTTCGGCAGGAAACTGATCAGGATCATTGACTCGCCCGTGGTGGAGTATTTTGTCTATGGATTCATCGCGATTGCGGTGGTGGGAAGTACGATGTCGATTTGGAAGTGGGTGAGCAGCAGACGAGGTGATGCCGCGGTTTCGACAACCTGAATAACCGCTGTGCGCAAATAGTCCCTTTTAAATAATGCGGAGCCTTGGAGTGCGCTGACTTGTCAGCGCTTTGCTTGCCAGCGCTTTGTACGTCGAACTCAAACTCCAACAGTGACGTTCTCGATACAAAGCGCGGATCATTCTGAGATTCGGACCTCGGCAACGTTCCTCGCCTTTATCGAATCGCCTAACTATCTGGATTTGGAACCAATCCTCCAGATCTCGCGCAACGACACGGGGTTGGTCATTTCTTGGGATGCTGAAGGGGAATTGCAGGAAGCCTCGGCACCTTCTGGCCCGTCGAGTGCGATCGCAAACGCTTCCAATCCTTACGCCTTCGGCCTACCACCTCGACCCGTTTCTTTCGAGTCGCGAGCTCCGTCGCATCCCTCAATGAGTGAGAATCAGAAGCCGCGGGAGCGTCGAAAGAAGGTAGCCTTCCGGCCGACAAGTGGGCTCGACCGGCGGCGG
>JANNON010000591.1:0-3593 GCA_031399105.1 Blastocatellia bacterium
GGGTTTGAGGTCGCGATAGATAATCGCCTTGGGCCGAGAGTGCAGGTACTCGAGCACATCGGCGGCCTCCATTCCCCAGTGGGCGACGGTCTTTTCGTCTATTCGGCCACCGGGAGCACTGCGCATCCTCGAAGCCAGGTCTCCGCCCGAGATGTATTTCATCACGAGGTAAAAACGAGAGAGTGCGTCGTCGTAGAAGTAATCGTAGATGGTTGGAATCGATGGATGCTCGAGCGCGGTCAGCAGCAGGGATTCGCGCTTGAAGTCGCCGATGGCTTTTTCGTGTTGGACCGGATCGAGGTGGGACTCGACCATCTCTTTGACCGCGCGTGGCGCATCGCCAAGGTTGCGATCCTTGGCAAGGTAAACAGCACCCATGCCTCCGCCACCAATCCGTCTGGCAATCTCGTAGCGGCCATTCAAGACGGTGCCCGCTTCGAGTTGTTTAACCGTCGGTTGATGACCGCCCGTCGTTCCCTTTTGAACGCCCTGGCTGGTGTGCATCTGGACGTTGCCGGTTTCGGCTCCGCCCAGCGAATCGTCGAGTACCGTCTTGAATTCCGCGGCCAGCTCAGCAACTGCCTTGCCATCATTCTCCAACGTATCCGCTTGCAAAATATCGTCCTGCCGGTTTGTGGTGACGACTTCTTCCGATTCATCTTCCAGAGTGTCGGCTTGCGGGATGATCTCAGGCGGTTCCGAAAGTTCTTCTGCAACTGCCGGCGCCGAGGCAGAGATCGGCTCGGGCTGTTGCTTGCCGCAACCGCCGCAGAAGGATTCACCGGGCGCAATTGCCGCGCCGCATTCGATACAATCAGCCATCGATTTTTTGGGGGCCTTCAGTAACTGCCTAAGCTCTGGCGGAAAAGTCTTACTACGATAAACGATTTTATGTTGTCGTTACTTAACCGTACGAAATCGCAAGAAGGTTTTCCCGACGATGATCTCATCGCCATCATTCAGAACCTGTCTGGCGCCTGGCGCCAACCTCTTGCCACGGTTCACGAACGTTCCATTTGTTGAGCCCAGGTCCTCAACAAAATACTGGCCGTCGCGCAACGCTATGCGCGCGTGACGCCGAGAAACCTTTGCCTCAGGATCATCAGCATCAAGATCCACATCCGGGAACACTCCACCGTCGGCGTCCCAGCGGCCAATCTGGGAATCGGCACCAGTCATCATGAACTGTTTGCCGATGGAGCGGCCACGCTCAATCACAAGCATTGCATGGGGACCGTCTTTGTGGCCGAACGACGATGAAAGATTATGGGCGGCGCCGCTTTGGCCGTTGGCCAACTCTGGCTGTGGAATGTGTGCCGCAGCGTGCGAGCCATTCTTGCCATCGCCGCCACCATTTAGCGGGTTGAATCGCCCTTCAGCTCGAAGATTAGGTCTAAGAGGTGCGCCGCACTCATCACAATACTGCGATCCATCAATGTTCTCGGTCTTACACCTCTCACAGGTAATCATGGGTTATTTATGCGGGATCGACGAAACGGCAGTAATAAAATCCAGGCTACAAACGTCTTATCAGTGCAAACCCGGCACATTCTAGCGCGAAAAGTCGGGTCGCGCCAACGGCGGCTTATCTTAAAAAAGGTGGGCTTTAACTGCGACACCACCAGAACGCACAACCAAATGTCCGACATGCTTCCGCTTGTCTACAAGACGGACACAGCTGACGGTTCGACTGACCGGGCAGTATCGTCCTCTAATGACAGGTAATCTCGCCCGACAAGCTGATGAAGCATGTCGAATATTTAGTCACGCGCCGGGCATGCTGAGAAGACGACCGAAGCCGGGCCGAGTTGAGCTCTGCCAGTGACTGAAACCCGCACTCTTCATTGCGGTTAAATGAAACTGTTTGCTATTTTTGGACGTAAGAGCTACTCGAATGGATAAGGTCGACTAATTGGCAATCTTTAACACTCGTTGGCCATCTACTAACCTATAACCCCCGATCGAAGGAATATGACATGGCGTTAAGTAAGAAAAAGAAGATCATAATTGCGGTCTCCGTCGTGGCGGTGCTGGCACTGGTCATTATCATCAGCGTCTTCGCCAGCCGCAAAGAGGAGCCGGAAGTAACGACAGTAAAGATAACGGTTCGACCCGAACTGCGTCAGACAGTCACCGCCTCAGGCGAAGTCAGGCCCATTCGCTATATCAAGTTGACCAGCGAGGTGCCAGGTCGCATTGAAGAGATCTACGTTAACCCGGGTGATCAGGTTACGGTTGGTAAGCCGTTAGTGCGGGTTGATCCTACCCAGCTCCAATCTAATCAGGACGCTCAATGGGCAGCGGCTCAAGCTTCAATCAACGATGTCCAGAATGCGCGAAATGCCGTTTCGTCTGCTCAACAGGGCTTGGTAGTTGCGGAGGCTTCGGTTGCTTCGGCACGTCAGCAATTGGTTGCGTTACAAACCTCGGTTGATCGGGCTCAGGTTGACGTCAACTCGGCCCAACGCGAATTGAAACGCAGCAGCGACTTAATCGAAGCGGGCGTATCTTCGCGCGCTGATTACGATGCCGCACGCGATCGCTTCGACCAGGCGAAGATCGCGCTGGAAACTGCCAGGGCAAACCTAGAGTCGCAACGCATAGCGGTGAAGGAAGCCCAGGAGCGCGCCAACCAGCAGAAGATTGCAGTACAGGAAGCCAGAACCGGCATCAAGTCTTCGGAGATGCGAGCCAACCAACAACAAGCTCTGTTGCGCGGCCAATCGAGCCAGCGTTCAAAAGCGACGCAACTCTCTCCGCTGAATGGTGTGGTTGCTGACATTCCCACTCGAGTTGGTGAGTACGCAGTGGCTGGTCTCTCAACCACGCCGCTTATGACCATTGCCGACATGTCTACCATCAACGTCGAAGTCAACGTTGACGAGACTGAGATTTCGAATGTCGAAGTGGGCCAGGCAGCAAAAGTGAAAGTGGATGCGCTCGGCGAGAAAGAGATCAGCGCGGTCGTGACGCAGAAGAATCCGCTCGCTATCTCTAAGTCGGACACGCAGGGTGGACTTTCAAATCGCGTAAACGTGCAGGAAGCCAAAGAGTTCAAGGTGACTGTGGAGCTGAAGGAGATGAACGATGAAATTCGCAACGCACTTCGTCCCGGCATGAGTGCGACTGCGACGGTAACCACCAAGACGAAAAACAACGTCCTGGCTGTTCCACTCGAAGCGATTGTCGAAAAGGCTCCGAATGCATCGCCCGCAGCCACTGTGGCGGGAAGTGTTCCTGTGCCGACTCCAGCCGACAAGCCGAAGAGCCAGAAGGGTGTCTACATCATCGAAGGTAACAAAGTTAGATTCGTCGAGATCGTAACCGGAATTACTGGTGAAGCTGACATCGAGGTCATGAGTGGCTTGGATGCCGACAAGGAGATCGTTCGCGGTCCCAGTCGCGTATTGAAGACGCTGAGGGACGGCATGACTGTGAAGCGCCAGACGAAGAAGCCCGGCAGTCCAATCCCAAGTGAGGGCAGCTAATGAGCAGCAACTTGAGTCTCGCGTCTCCCCCGGTGGAGACGCTGGTTGAAGAACGGAAGAACTTGGCCCCCCAAGGTGATGCCAAGTCGCTCATTTCTATGCGCG
>JANNON010000816.1:0-2971 GCA_031399105.1 Blastocatellia bacterium
CCCCCCCCCGCTCCCAGCTAACGACCAGCTCGTCGCTCGACTGCTGGTGTTGGTGTCATTCCAGGGATCGGGTAGTCGGGTCGCAACTGCTTCACCACTGCGTTAACCGGTCGTTGCACATAGTCAAGAAACACTTTCGGATAAACACCAATCCATACCGAGAGGATCAAGAGCGGCAGCATGTAGAGCCATTCGCGCTTGTTCATGTCAGTCAGCTTTTCATTCTTTGGGTTGTCGATGTTTCCGAAGAACATTCGCTGATAGAGCCAAAGCATGTAGGCCGCGTTGAGAATTATTCCCAGCGCGCCCCACGCGGCCCACATCGGATTGGCTTCGAAAGCGCCGCGCAATGCGAGGAATTCCGATATGAAGACGCAAAGCAACGGCAAACCAATCGCGGTCATCGCCATCGCGAGAAATACCGCTGCGTAGCCAGGCATCACATGCGACAACCCGCCAAATTCAGAGACGTTCCTCGTATGACGCCGTTCGTAGATGATTCCTACGAGCAGAAACAGAGCAGCCGAGTAGATGCCATGATTGATCATGTGCAGAACCGCGCCGTTGATCCCATTCGGATTCAACGAAAATAGTCCCAGCATCACGATCCCCATCGAAGACACAGACGAATAGGCCACCAACTTTTTAACGTCGCCATCCTTCCTGACAACAAAGTACATCGCCGCCAGCGCGCCATAGATGATTCCCACGATCGCCAGAAAGATCATCACGCTGCGCACGCCAAACTGATAGGACGTCCCATCAAAGAAGTACGACTGATCGGCAGAAGCCTTCGGAAACATCGGCAGATTGAATCGAAAGAATCCGTAGGTACCGAGCTTCAGCAGAATGCCGGCGAGAATTACCGAGCCTGCAGTCGGTGCTTCAACGTGCGCGTCAGGCAACCAGGTGTGAAATGGAAACATCGGCACTTTGATCGCGAAGCCGAGAGCGAACGCGAAGAAGAGCAGCACCTGCATCGTACCCATCGGCATCACCGAACCGACAGATTGCATATAGATCAAATTGAAGGTGCCGGTACCGTTCAGCGCCCCAGTTTGAATTGTCGAAGTGACCAGCTGCGCAGCCTTCTCGTTACCGGCGAGAAGGTTGATCGTTTCCTGCGTGATGTTCGCAGTTAGAGTCGTGTCCGCCGTCAGGAAGTACATCTTCAAAACACCCAACAACATCACGACCGAACCGACCAGTGTGTACAGAAAGAACTTGATTGCTGCATACAGCCGGTTCTCACCACCCCAGATTCCGATCAGGAAATACATCGGCACGAGCGAGACTTCGAAGAACAGATAGAAAGGAAAAGATCCATGGAAGCGAACACGCCAACCACTGCGCTCTGGAGCAACAGCAGTAGCACGTAGTATTCCTTCTCCCGCTTCTCAATATATTTCCATGACGACAGGGCCGCGATGACGCCGAGCAAAGTGGTCAGGATAATCAACAGCACGGCCACGCCGTCTGCGCCCATCTGGTAACGCGCGCCGATCACCGGAATCCACTGCCAGTCTTCCAGGAACTGCATTCCCCCGACGCCGCGGTCGTACTTCAACAACAGCAGCGATGCGACAAAGGCGAGCCCGAACCACGCGGTCGTGAATTTCTTGATGCGATCGCCCTGGTCTTTCTTGAACGTCGCGAGAATGATGATCGCGCCAAGCGTCGGCAGCCACGTAACAATGGATAGCAGAGGAAGATTTTCCATAATTTTCCGTCGTTCGGAAGAGTCGCAGCCTGGTCAGCCGAGACTCAAAAGCTGGTAGCAAAAAGACCTTTGATAGCAGTCGAGAAAGCCGTCACGATGTCTGAGCCAAAAAAGATGCCAACGGCCACCACCAAACCGAGCACCATCACAAGTGCATAGTTTTGAGTAAAACCCGTTTGCGCTGCCCGAAACAGCGGTGACATCAGTCGCACTACGAATGCTGCGATTGTGTTGACGAGGCCGTCGACGAGGTATTTGTCTATGCCGCCGGTGATGCGACTCGAGAGCCGCGTCACCCAAGCCGAGCCGTTCACAATTCCGTCAACAACTTTCGAATCGAAGGCATAAACAGCACGCGCGGCATCCATCACCCTTCGAGTGATCGCCCAGCCATAGATTTCGTCAATCCAATACTTGTTGTAGCTCGCAACATACAGCGGCTTGAGACGCGCGGCCCACAGATCAGGCAGACGTGGGTTCCTCACGTAGAAGAGATAACCGAGAAACATGCCGAAGCCTGCAACGAGCAAGGAGATCACTATAAATAGCCACTCGGCGGCGGTATGACTTCCCAACGCCTTCTCTGCCGCATGCGCTAGATTGAAGTCGTGATGCTCGGATGCAGTTCCACCTGGAGGCGCATGAGATTCAGATTGCGCGGGCGCAGTCGCGTGCGATTCAGCCGGCGCCGCAGCATGACTCGATGATGCGACTTCAGCCGCGCGAAAATCGCCGGTCTTCGGATTCCAAATCACTGGATTCAGCCAGGTGACGATGTTCAATTTGCCGCCCGGATGCTCACTTCCCGTAATGGCTTTGAAGGCTGGACCAATGCCGACCAATCCACCGAGGGTGGCCAGGACCGCCAGCACGACCAACGGCGCAACCATTGACCTTGGCGATTCGTGCGGCGTGTGTGGCGCGTGATGATGCTCATCGTGATGCGGATCAACTCCATGAGCGTGCGCCGCTGCTTCTCCCGTTTGCTGGCCGAGGAACTTCTCTTTTCCCCAGAACGTCATCGCCATGAGCCGCGTCATGTAGAACGCGGTACACGTCGCCGCGATCGTGCCCACCAGCCAGATCAACCAGCCATAAGGAATCTGTTCCGTAGAAGCCGCACTCCAAAGGATTTCGTCTTTGGACCAGAAGCCGCTAAACGGAATGATGCCGCAGATGGCGAGCCAACCGGCCAGGAAGGTCAGGTAGGTGTAGGGCATGTACTTTCTCAAGTTGCCCATCCGCCGCATG
>JANNON010000634.1:0-1791 GCA_031399105.1 Blastocatellia bacterium
GTGTAACTTTGCCAAACACTCACGGCAATTAGAGCGACCGCCAAGCCATAGAAGACCATTACCGACTGCATCATCGAGCCGGTGAACTCCGAGTCCTCGAGGGAAATGTTCAGACGCGGAAGGACCTTCCGCTCCACCAGAGACAAACCAACCAGCCCGAACACCCACAGCAATATGATGATCGCTGGTCCAACGATTAGTAATGGAAGATCGAAAAGAAACTCAAGCATTGGTGGAGCACGATACAGATGGCGGAAGTTGCTGATAACTGTCAGTTGTGACAGTAGATCGAGGAACTCATGAGACCGCGACGAAGAATGAATCCGCCCGTAACCAAGCTAAACCTCACCTACTGCGTGCGTTCATAACTGACGGTTACCAAGCCCCGTGATTCAGGGGTTAGCTAAAGGACCATCTAACGATTTCCTGGTGCTCAGTTCCGAATCGTCGCGCATCGCCCGCACAAGTTCCGCAGAGCCAATGCCCCAACTGGTGACACATTTGACGGCTTTCAGAAACGGAACGTCCACCAGATGGACGCGGTCTCTCGTCATAATGTAGATGGCGCCGACGGCAGGCGTGGGCGCAGAAGGTACAAACACGGTGTAGCGCCCGTCCTGATGCTCTTCAACGATGAAGGCAGGGACCAGCGCTTCTTCAATCTCCACCAGTGCTGCCGCAAACCTTTCACTTTCTTCTTCGTTTCCGATTCGGCGCGTTAGGCTGCGGACCAATGTGTAACCCGGAATGCGATTGAGTAGCATGCCCTCCAGGGAGGATCCCGCACCTCGTCCTGCTCGCGTGTGGGCTAGCAAGCCTACGACGAAACAGGCAAGCAGCAGCACCAGCGAAGCAATGGCGATGGGGAAACGGAACGCCAGCGGCAACCATCCGGCGAGCGGCGCCGTGATGGGCTGCAACATCGCGAGGATTTTCACGACAATGATTACCACCAGACCGATCGGCAGAATAATAAGCGCTCCACTGATGAATGTCGCTTTAATGAACTGGCCCAATACTGTCATTGTCTCCTGGCTTTTCACTCCTCTTGATGACCCCGCACGCTTCTACCGCCGCTAACAGAAGTTCTGACTCACCTCGCGCCTTGAAACGCGATGGAGTTCGAAACCTGGCTAACATGCGGCGTAGAACAAATAGTTAGAGTTTGGAGTGCTAACCTTTTAAGTCCCTAAGACGGCCGATTTGGCTGAGGTTTGATTCTAGGGAGGGACTTAGTGGCAGATAACTGTCAGTTCTAACAGTAAAGAGGTGCTGCGTGTAGCGTGGATCCGGTGTGTTGTGTCCGCTGACGTTTCGCTCTGGAAGAACCTTCACCGCCTACGGCTCGACTTCCCTCAAAGACGCGAAAAGCGGTTCTTTTCATTAAAACGGACTCAAAAACGGTGAGCAAAGGCGCTTGAGGATCAGCGAAAAAGAAAAAGGCCTCAGCGTCCTCACCCCGCCAAGGCCCGACTCATGACCGTGGGGTCAAGAGGTGCGTCATTTCTGACGCGCGGCGAGCGCATTCAGCAGCTCAGCCTGTTGGAGTTATTTATAGATGATTGCTGGTCGTACGGCAAGCGGAGAGGAGATTTAAATAGTGATGCGGTTTTCGTCTCTGTAAATGAATGGGCGTAAAAATCATGAGGCACTGGTTGAGTGTTAGGTGATCCCAACGGCTATCGAGACTGTGCGAAGACTCAAGGTTTAAGGAGACAAATCAAGATGCGCAGTCTCACTGTCAGGAAGGTGGACCCTGTCCCCGCCTGAGTTTCGGCGCAATGAAGATCG
>JANNON010000647.1:0-3849 GCA_031399105.1 Blastocatellia bacterium
GTGCCAGGCACCGGCAACGACACCGCGGGAACTCGAGTTGATTCTTGCTGAATAAGTTCGCGATGTACAAATTAGAACATTGCTAAATTTACTACCTAAATGGGAAGGCTCTGATTGAAGCTAATATGGAACGGCTGGTACACTATTTTCGCAGTCAAGAGGTCTGACTTTATTCGGGCCGTGGGAGCTTGGTCTTCCCTTGACTGATTTTTTTTGCCGAGGTTCGAATGTACCTGCTTTATGCTGACGAGTCTGGGAGTGGGGGGGGATCCTAAGCAGCATTTTTTTGTGCTCGCGGGGTTTTTGCGTATTCGAGCGCCAGGGTTATTGGATTGCTAAAGAGTTAGACAAGATTGCGGCGCGGTTTAATCCTGCAGATCCGACGGATGTTGAGTTGCACGGCAATCCAATGAATACAGGAAAAGGAATTTTTTAGGAGGTTTCCGAAACCAGACAGGGCGCTGGCTATTGAGGATGCCCTCAAGGTCTTTATGAGGTCACATCCAAGTAATCGTCTCTTTGCATGCGTAGTGAGAAAAGCAAAGGTGTCCCCGGCAGATCCAGTTGAATTTGCTTTCGAGCAGTTATCAAGTCGGTTCGATCACTACCTGACAAGGTTGCACAAGACGGGTGACCCTCAACGAGGCGTCATCCTATTTGACAAATCTACGTATGAAACGACCCTTCAAACGTTGGCGACAGACTTTAGAACAATCGGTCACAAATGGGGAATCATTCGCAACTTTTCGGAGGTCCCGCTGTTCTTGGACTCAAGAGCCTCGCGACTAATTCAGCTAGCAGATCTAATTGCCTACGTAATCTTTCGTTTTTTCGAAAGCGGCGACGAGAGGTTCTTTTCAATAATCAGGAACAGATTTGATTCTGAAGGTGGGATTACTCACGGGTTGTACGTCAAGGATTAAAGGAGTATTTCAGCTCGCACCTCATACCACCACCCTACAAACGACCGCCCGAAACTCCTGTTGACTCCAACCCTCTGCCGAAGCTATAGTTACGCGTGGCCAACAACGTTGGCACGTTGCCAACCCAGGCAATGCTCACACTTCAACTTACCGTTCCAGCAATCCAAACCTCGATTTTTCAGTTCCAGTTTCGTGATCTGCCACTGCGACCAAATCCACCAGGAGCACCGTCAATGAACCAAGGGAAATGGAAGAGCAATGCCCTGCTGATCGCTTTGTCTGCGGTGAGTGTGCTTGTGCTGTTCGCTGCACTAATTTCGACTCTCAGCTTACCTGTCTTCAGCAAAGCCGGACTGTTGCCCTGGATTGTGCTGGTGGTCCTAACTCTCGCGGTCAGTCGCTTCAGTGTTTCAGTTACCAGCGCCGATGGCCTCAGCCAAAGTAAGAAATCGGTTGCCGACGCTTTCGTGTTTCTGGCAGTAATTCTCTTCGCCGTACCGCCCGCAGAGACGGTTGGTCCAGCTACGTTGCTCGCAGGAATCGTTGGGTTCGTTTCCACGCACGGCCTATCGTCTCGCCGTCAATCGTTGCTTACCACCACGATCGCGATCGTCTCCACCTTTATTTCAGCTTCATGCTACGGAATCCTCGCCGGTGTTTTCGCGAGAAGCGCTGAGTTGGGATTGCAACCGGGATTGCCGATCAACGTAATCCTGATTCCGGTTTGCGCGCTCGCAGTGCTGCAGTATTCCCTGAGCACGCTCGCGACATCATCCTTCATCAGCCTTGAAGCCGGCCAGTTCGGTAAGTTTCTCTCCAAAGAAAGTGTCGTCTGGACGCTAACTACTCAGGTGGCCGGTGCGTCCTCGGCCGTGCTCTTCTATTCAGCCATTCACGGCGCCGGCATTCCCTATATTCTGCTCGGTCTGCTCATTACGGGTTTGGTCCACATGCTCTATCGCTTCAACGAGCGGCGGTTAGAGGATGTGCGCCGTGCTGAGGCCGAACGGCGAAAACACATTGAAGAGATGGCGACGATTCACATGAACACCATTGAATCGCTTGCGATCGCTATCGACGCGAAAGACCAGACCACTCACGGTCACGTACGCCGCACACAAATCTACGCGTGCGAGATGGGCCGGCTGCTCGTCGTCAGTCCCCCGGAAGTACAGGCCCTCTTTGCGGGCGCCTTGTTGCATGATATTGGCAAGCTGGCGGTACCGGAGTACATCCTCAACAAACCGGGAAAGCTCACCGAAGCCGAGTTTGCAAAGATGAAGATTCATCCGACCGTAGGCGGTGACATTCTCCGGCGTGTAGCCTTCCCTTACCCGGTTGAAGACATCGTCCGATACCATCACGAAAAATGGGACGGCACAGGTTACCCAAAGGGTTTGAGAGGCGAAGCGATCCCTTTGGTAGCGCGAATAATTTCGGTCGTGGACTTTTACGATGCGACCCGCTGCGACCGGCCTTATCGAAAAGGAATGAAGCGCGAGGAATCAATTGGGCTGTTGCGCAACATGGCCGGCACGGCGTTCGATCCGCGCGTGGTCCAAAAGTTCATTGAGCACGTTGTAGCCTTTGACGAGCTGATTGATGCAGAAGATATCCAGGAGCAGGTTGCCTCAGAAAGCGCGACCGTTGATTACCAAACAGACACCAAGCCCGACGCGGGACTGGCGCCGGATACGATGGGCACGCAAGACGATGATTCAGCCGGGTTCCGATCGATAACCGAAGCGCAACGTGAAGTCTTTGCCCTTCATGAAATCGCACAGACCATCGGCTCTTCGTTGAATCTGAATGACACGGTCGGCCTGGTATCGAACAAGTTGCGGGCGATCGTTCCCTTCGATACCTGCATAATTTTTGTGGTTGATGAGAAATCGGGAAAAGCTACTGCCATTCACGTGGCTGGTGAAGAGATTAACTCGTTCGCAAAGCGACGGATGAATGTCGGCGATGGCATAACCGGATGGGTGATAGCCAACGCGCGAACTATGTGTAATGCGTCACCTGAACTCGATTTGGTGGGCGTGCCGGACGATCTCGCGAAACAGTACAAGGGAGTTTTGGTAGCGCCGCTCTTGCGCGAAGACGGAGCCTTTGGCGCCATCACTCTCTATTCAAAAACTCGTCCTTCTTACAGTACCGAACACGTCCGGCTGCTCGAATCGGTTTGCCAGCACGCGTCAAGTGCCTTGAACAATGCGCTTACGTTTGAGAAGACCAAGGAAAGCGCCCTGGTTGATCCACTAACGGAACTACCAAACGCGCGCGGCTTCTACATGATGCTCGAACAGCGCATCGCTGAGGGCCAACGCATGGGCCGCGAGTCGCTGGCCGTAATCAGCATGGATGTCGATGACTTCAAAGAGATAAACGATCAGTATGGACATACGATTGGCGATCGTGTCCTGGCGAGCATTGCCGGTGTGATTCGCAAAGAGTTGCGCCAGATGGACATTCTGACGCGCTACGCGGGAGACGAATTCGTAGCGATTATGCCAATGGCCTCGAGCAACGTTGCCGGCATCGTGGCAGAGCGAATTCGCAATGCAGTCGAAGCGCAACGCTTCACAGTTCGCACAGGAAAGACGGTTGAAGTCGGCGTGAGCATGGGTGTGGCGTGCTTCCCCGATAATGGTGAAACCACTGAAGAGCTGTTAACCGAAGCGGCGAAGAACATGCAGCGGGATAAGCATCGGCGAAAGAGCGTACTTACGTTGACGAACGCACCGGTGAGTGCGATGGAGACGCTCGGATAGCGCGGGGATCAGGTCTCAAGTCTCAAGTCTCAGGTCTCAGGTCTCAGGTCTCAACAGATCTGAGATCTTACAATTGAGATCCACATCTTGATCCTGAGACCTGAGACCTGAGACCTGAGACTTGAGACTTGAGACAGCGCAGCTTTTTGCAC
>JANNON010000653.1:0-2911 GCA_031399105.1 Blastocatellia bacterium
GGTGGCATCGGCTATAACGAAGACGCACTTCCCGAACAATATCGGGGCAACCTATTCATGCTCGAATGGGGCAAGGGCCAGGTGGTTCGTTTCGCCGTCGAACGCCAGGGCGCCAGCTTTAAAGTCAAGCAACGCGAGATCGTCGTCCAGAGACTTGCCTCCAAGACCAAGGTCAAAGGGGGTATCAACGAATTTCGACCGGCCCAGTCCAGGCGCGCAATCGTCGCTTCAATGTTCCCCGCGGTGTACTCCTCCATCTCCTCGAGATTTAGAGGCACCTTAAAGTAGTCAGCTTCCGACGCTGTGATCAGGGTCGATTCAATCGGCTTCACAATCGTCATCGGCGTGATGCCGTTTTCGAGATTGTAGAGGCGCTGGACTTCACGACGCCGCCGCGTCTCGTCAAGCGCACGTTTCATCGAATCGGTTTCCCGGTCCGCGTAAAGAATCGCCTTCCCGCTCGAGTTCCGTGCCGCGCGTCCAATCGTTTGGATCAATGATGATTCCGAACGCAGAAAGCCTTCCTTGTCGGCATCAAGAATCGCGACGAGTGAAACTTCCGGCAAGTCCAATCCTTCGCGCAGCAGGTTAATTCCCACCAGCACATCAAACTCACCGCGACGCAGATCTCGCAAAATCTTGATGCGCTCGAGGGTCTCGATGTCGGAATGGAGATAGCGAACGCGAACGTTCATCTCGGTGAAATACTCGGTCAGATCCTCGGCCATCCTCTTTGTGAGCGTAGTGACGAGCACGCGTTCGTTGCGTTCGGCGCGCTGGCGGCACTCTTCCAAAAGATGATCGATCTGTCCTTTGACTGGGCGAATTTCAACCTCGGGATCCATCAAGCCGGTCGGCCGAATGATCTGCTCGATGACTTCGCCGCTGGTCTTGGTAAGTTCGTACGGACCAGGCGTGGCCGACACGTAGATTGTCTGCCCAATGCGCGCTTCAAATTCCGTAAAGTTGAGCGGGCGATTATCCAATGCCGATGGCAGACGGAACCCATATTCCACGAGCGTTTGTTTTCTCGATTGGTCGCCGAAGAACATCCCGCGCACCTGCGGGATACTTTGGTGCGACTCGTCGATAATCATCATCGTGTCGCGCGGCAAGTAGTCGAGCAGCGTCGGTGGCGGCTCGCCAGGATTTTTGCCGGTAAGGTGTCGCGAATAGTTCTCGATGCCGCGACAGAATCCCATCTCTTTGATCAGTTCGAGATCAAACATCGTCCGCTGGTGAAGACGCTGGCTTCGAGCAACTTCCCCTCACTGATCAGTTTTGGTTCCCACCATTCGAGCTCGTCTTTGATCGACTTCAGTGCGCTCTTGATCGTGTCGCGCGACATTACGTAGTGACTCTTCGGATAGACCGGTACACGCGTATTGTGACGCACCAGCACTTCGCCCAGGAGCGGATCTATGGTGCATAGCGAGTCGATCTCGTCACCCCAAAGCTCGATGCGAAACGCCTGGTCCTGATAACTCGGGAAAACTTCTACCACATCGCCGCGCACGCGAAATGTACCGCGCTGGAAGTTGATGTCCGAACGTTCGTATTGCAATTCGACGAGCCGCTGCAAAAGAGCTTCACGCGTGATTCGTAAGCCTGGCTCGAGAAATAACAACATGCCGTAATAAGCGTCCGGATCTCCCAAACCATAAATGCACGAAACGCTCGCAACCACGATCACATCACGGCGTTCGAATAAGGCACGTGTCGCCGACATGCGCAGACGGTCGATGTCTTCGTTGACGATCGCTTCTTTCTCGATGTAAACGTCGGCCGCGGGAACGTATGCCTCGGGTTGGTAGTAATCGTAGTAAGAGACGAAATATTCGACCGCGTTTTCTGGAAAGAGTGATTTGAACTCCTGATAAAGCTGCGCCGCGAGTGTCTTGTTATGAGCAAGCACAAGCGTAGGACGTTGCGTGTGCTCAATCACGCTGGCGATAGTAAATGTCTTGCCACTGCCGGTGATGCCAAGCAGCACTTGATCCTTGAGCCCGTCACCGAGACCGCGAACAAGAGCTTCGATTGCCTGCGGCTGATCGCCTTTGGGTTGATATTCAGAATGAAGTTGGAAACGCATATGATTGCGTAAATGGTAAGTGAGCGGAGAGCGAACAGCAAACAGCGAACAGCGAACGAGGAGAGCAAACAGCGTACAGCAGACAGCGAACCGCCAGATGGTTACTTGGAAATTAAGGGTGTTCATCTCAAGTTTCTTTCGAAAAACTTCGCCGCCCTGAAAACAAAATCGTGAATGAAGCCTTTCGGGTTCATTCACGATCTTGATAACGCTGGCTGTTTGCTGTTCGCTGTTCGCTGTTTTCTGTTTGCTGTACGCTGTTTGCTCTCCTCGTTTGCTGTTCGCTTCCTTACGCCGCCGACGTCGCGGTCTCTCGCGTCTGGCTGCTGATCTGGTAAATCGCTTCCATGACCGCCGAGCGAACTTCCGATGGCAACGATCCGCGTACTGCGAGGCGGCGAAACGCGGGCACGATCTCCGCCTGGCCACTCAACGCGAGCAGTTTCACAACCGCCAGACGCACTTCGATGTTCGGATAATCTTCGATTGCTTTCATCAGCGGATGAACCTCACCAGCCTTCGCCATCAGGAACAACAACGAGAAAGCATCGTAGGTCTTTTCGCGGCTTTCACCGGTCAAGTTTCCAATTGCATCGCTGGCCAGACCAGACGCCGACAGTGACGAACCGATCCGGCGCCGTCGTTCCTGTGAACCTTCGCGCAACGCTCTGGTAAACGAGGCCGCACGATCCGAGTGTAGCGAATAGAGCGCACGAGCGGCCGCATTGCGAACGTCCGGCGACTGATCATGATGCATCTCCCTGGCGGGAGAGATTGTTAGTAGTCCACACGCATCAGGTAAAGCCCGTCCGGCGGCGC
>JANNON010000686.1:0-2562 GCA_031399105.1 Blastocatellia bacterium
GTCGGTCGGCGCCGGATGCGACGAAGTGACCGCCTTGAAATCGAACCTGGTACCAGTCGCAGTTTCGATCTGCCGCACTTCGGTTTGAATTCTTTCAAACAACATCTGCACTTTTGCCCCGTCCAGATCGCGCAGTCCTAAAGTCGTGCTGACTTTTCCCGGAACAATGTTGTACGCGCCGGGAAAGGCCTCGATCTTGCCAACTGTTCCGACCTGCCGGCCGGGTATGGAAGTAACTATGCGGTTAACTGCCTCGATATATTTTGCTGCTGCCAACAACGCATCGCGACGCTGATTCATGGGCGTGGTGCCCGCGTGATTCGCAAACCCGGTAACCGTTACTTCCCACCAATAGACACCGACGATCCCTTCGACAACTCCAATATCAATCTTCTCAGTATGGAGAATGCCGCCCTGCTCAATGTGCAGTTCGAGATATGCTGCCAGGTCGCCTCTCTTTCTAGTAACTGAAGCAAGTCGCTCAGGGTCGCCGCCGATAAATCGAGTTCCGTCACGAATGGACTTCCCGCTGTTGGAAACCAAACCCAGATCCGTTTCAGTTAGCCCGCGAGCCATCGCCGTGCTGCCGATGGTGCCGCCTTCTTCATTTTGAAAGATGACGACCTCAAGCGCATGTTTGAGATGCACGTTATTGTCGGATAACGTTTGCGCCACTTCGATTGCTGCCATCGAACCGACCTGCCCGTCGTAACTTCCTCCTTGCGGTACTGAGTCGATGTGCGAACCGATCATCAAGGGTTTCAATCCGGCGTCGCTTCCAGCACGACGGCCAATGATGTTCCCGGCAGCATCGATGCGCACCTCGAGCTTTGCTTCGCGCATCAGCTTCATCACGAATTCACGCGCTTGAAGATCGGCATCTGAATACGCGACGCGATTGGTTCCGCCTTCCGGTGTCTTGCCGAATTGGGCCAGCTCGCTCAGGTGAGTGTTGAGTCGATCACCGTTCACGCGTAGCCGCGCGGAAGGAGGAGATTGTGCCAGTGCAAAAGCGGGAACGGCGGCCAGCAAGCTGATATTGAAGTCTCGACGATTCATTGCGCAGTGTCCTATCTTCGGGCTGAGTTAGCAAAGCAGATACGAGCGGTTTTGCCGAAAACACCTATCCACAGAATACGCCACAGAGTAGAACTCTAACGGGTTCCCGTTCAACTGCTCGCATTCCCGTTGAGCAGGCGCTTTCTTCAAAAGTCGCTGGTTAGGCTTTTCCTCTCATTCACCCCAACCTTCAGGTTGGGGATAGCCGTACTCCCAGTGCCACCGGAAACCATTTCAATGGTTTTAAATTTTGCTAAGCATAGAAAACCATTGAAATGGTTCCTTACTGTAATTTTGGTTCGATGATCCCAACCTGAAGGTTGGGGTGAATGAGATTTTTCTTCCAGCGGCACTATCATGCGTGTACTTTTGTGCAAAGCTTCGAGCAGTACTTCCTGCGCCGCCCTGGCCAATGATTAGCTAAACAATCTAATCGGTGCAATGTAGGAGACCCCGGGGTTGGAATTCGCCAACGCTTCGGTGTGCAAAATTTGCCCCAAACTGTATTGACTTCGACGACTGCCTGTCTTGTAGTGGCCGGCGATTCGCGGTAATAGTTGACCGCATGACATTACCTTACGACGGCAATGCATTGCGTGGACGAGTTGCGGTGGTTGCAGGTGCGACGCGCGGAGCAGGCAGAGGTATTGCTGCGGCGCTGGGCGAGGCAGGGGCCACAGTAATCTGCACTGGACGGACCAGCAGCGTTCGAAGATTAAAGTCGGATTACGATCGCAGCGAGACCATCGAGGAGACTGCGGAGTTAGTGACAAGCCTGGGTGGAATCGGGATCGCCGTCGCAATCGATCACCTCGTGCCCGATGAAGTGAAGGGTCTCGCGGATCGGCTCAAAAGCGAGTTTGGAAAAATCGACATACTGGTGAATAACATCTGGGGCGCTGAGATTCTCAAGGGCGGCCCGCCGCAGTGGAACACACCCATCTGGGATCTCGACCTGGAGAACGGTCTGCGCATTCTGCGTCTCGCGATCGATACTCATCTCATCACTTCAAAGTATCTCTTACCGTTACTCATTACCGAACACAGTGGACTCCTCATCGAAGTCACTGATGGCACAACGAGGTACAACTCGTCGCACTACAGAATTTCGGTCTACTACGATCTGGCTAAAGCCGCAGTGAACCGGCTCGCTTACTCACAAGGACACGAACTTACACCTCACGGCGCAACCGCGGTCGCAATCACGCCCGGATGGCTGCGGTCGGAGATGATGCTCGAGAACTTTGGTGTATCTGAAAGCAATTGGCGCGATGCGCTCGATCCTGCCCGAGCTGAGAAGAACCTACCCACCGCACCGCCGGATTTCGCGTTGTCTGAGTCGCCTCGCTACGTGGGTCGCGCGATCGCTTCGCTTGCATTGGATCCGGATCGAGCCCGTTGGAACCAGCAGTCAGTTAGCTCTGGCGAGCTGGCAAAGGTGTATGGCTTCACCGACCTGGACGGCACGAGCCCCGACGTTTGGCAGCACATGGAAGAGAGTGA
>JANNON010000788.1:0-6964 GCA_031399105.1 Blastocatellia bacterium
GGTTTGCGTATGACAAACTCGGACGGCAGAACGATTCAATTGCTGCGCTGCAAAAGGCAGTGAAGTTGAAACCCGACGATGCGTTGGCTTACAACAACCTCGGCGCCAGACTCTACAAAGCAGGGCGTTACCCTGAAGCGATTGAGGCCTTCAGCAATTCAGTCCGACTAAGGCCGAATGACGCCGAAGCAATCAACAATCTGGGTGCCGCATATTACGTTGCCGAGCAGTATCCAAAAGCGCTCGAGACTTTCTTGAAAGCTACGCAACTGAAGCCGGATCTGGCTGATTCACAGTACAACCTGGCGAATGCGTACTACCGAACTGAACAGTATCCGGAAGCCGTTGCCTCTTATCGCAAAGCAATTCAATTGAGGCCCGACTATGCAGAGGCTCGCACGAACCTTGGCAGCTTGTTGATAGCAATGGGCAAGCCTGACGAGGCAGTAGTGCCGCTGCAGGAATCGATTCGCTTGAGGGCGGACAATCCGGTTTCTCATAACAACCTTGGCTACGCTTTTGTGAAGCTTGGCGAGACGGCGAGTTCGAAAGAGAAGGCTGACGGTTATTTCAATCAAGCGATCGCTGCGTACAAGGAAGCACTGCGGCTAAAGCCGGATTACGTGAAGGCCTTGAATAATCTTGGCTACGTCTATAACAAACTTGGTTTGTCCGCTGAAGCGATTGAAACACTCAACCAGGCGGTCCAGGCTAAACCCGATTTCGCTGAGGCTTATTACAATCTGGGTGGCGCCCTGTTCAGCGCCGGAAAGTTTAGTGAGTCCGCCACGGCGTTTCAGCAGGCCGTTCGGCTCAAGCCGAATTTTACCGACGCTCATAACAGTCTCGGTTCGGCTTTGTATAAGGCCCAGCAGTTTGAGGCGGCGATCGAAGCATTTAAAACAGCGCTGACCTTTGCACCTGAAAGTGCTGAGACGCACATGAATTTAGGTACGGTTTATGTCAGGACGCAACGGTATAAGGAAGCGGCCGAATCATTTAAGTCTGCTGTTCGTCTTAAACCCAATTCCGCGGAGGCGCATTTCAATCTTGGTGTGTCGTATGTGGCATTGAAGGACAAGAAGGGTGCTCTCGCACAATACAACAGGCTAAAGGTTTTGGATCCGAAGTTGGCGGATGACTTTCTGAAGAGATTCCTCAAGTGAACGAGTTTGATGTTTTTGCCCCGTAACTCGAACGCGTATGCCAGGCTCGTGGCCGCAAACCGCGACGAGTGTTGAAGAACTGGCCAATTTGCGATGAAAAGCATTGACCGACCTTGTGAAGAGAAGTAAACTGACCGCCGACCTTAGGGTTCCATTAAACAATTCTCATCTTAGTTACTATTCGAAGGGACAACTCACTTATGAGTAAACGACCTACAAAAGCCATCAAAGCATTCGCAGTGTTCCTCGCGTTTGCCGTCGCTCAAATATCTATTCAAGTTGGTTTTGCGGAGCCCGCCGCGTCAACCACCGCGGCTGCAGTGCCTCAAAATATTATCGTCGCTCGTCTTGCCACTACGAACAATCAGCCGATTACCGTTAATGGCGCCAGTGCCGCATCCGGTGCCACGATCCTGAACGGCGCTGAGATTGAGACGCCAGCGGCCGTTGGCGCGACAATCAATCTAGGTGCGCTTGGCACTGTCGACCTGGCTCCTAACACGAAGATCAAACTGACGTTTGACGAGAATGGCAATCTGAAGGTGACGCTCATTCACGGTTGTGCCATCGTGAACGCCAACAAGAACACCGAGGGCGAATTAGAAGCCGGTGGAACTTCAAACAAGACGGAAAAAAGCGCAGGCGGAGTTCTGGACGTTTGCTTCCCGCCGGGCGCTGCCGCTCCGACAGTTGGTCAGGGAGCCGCCGCAGCAGCAGGTGCCGGCGCTGGTGCTGGAAGTAGTGCGGCTGGTGCGGCTGCGGCTGGAGCAGCAGCAGGTGGCGGTGGAATCGGAACGGCTGCAACGGTAGCCATCATCGCTGGAGTCGGTGCCGCCGCGGTCGGTATACCGCTCGCATTTCGTGGCCAAAACCCGAGCCCCACTCAATAGTTTTTTCGCCAAACCTAACGCACTTTGAAACGCGTGCCCTTCAATAAAAGGGCACGCGTTTTTATATCCACACTGCTCGACGCCTGGCTTTCAACTTGTGACTTCAACCCAATCCTCGCTTTCTGGGCGCTCTGTGTTGCGTCTGGCGATTGCTACGATTGCCATCGCGGCGTGTCTCTGGGCCATCTGGTTTTCTGCCCGGCTGTCACTGAGCCGGATTCTGGTGAAGTACGGGATGGGCTTCCGCAGTGTCGTGGCGGCAAACGAGTCGGTAAGGCTGGGCCCAGCAGACGCCGAGGCCTACTTCGCCAGAGCGGCAGTTCTGAAGGCGACCGGCACGCCGTCAATATCGGACTTTGAACGCGCCGTTGCGTTGCGGCCACGCGACTATTACTTGTGGATGGAATTGGGAATGGCGCGTGAGGAGCAAGGTGATCCGGCTGGTGCTCTGACAGCGCTGAGCGAATCGGCTAGATTGGCTCCTTTCTACGCCCGCCCACTTTGGCAAAGAGGTAACCTGCTGCTTCGCCTTAAACGTTTTGAAGAGGCGTTTGCCGATCTTCGAAGCGCGGCAAAAAGTGACCCCGAATTGATTCCCAACCTGATTGATCTCTCCTGGAACCTTTCGCAATTCAATGCACGTCAGGCTGAGCAACTCGGGGAATTGAACACGCCACGACTTCACACTGCGTTTGCAAAGTATCTCGCCCGCAGGAACCAGCCGGCCGCCGCGCTGGAACAAATCAAGTTGGCCGGTCACGTGGCTGAAGCTGACAAACGAGAACTGATCGGTCAGTTAATAGCCGTGGGCGCCTTCGCCGAAGCTGACCAGATCTGGCGTGATTCAGGAGATAAAACCACAGCGTTTTATGATGGCGGCTTTGAATCGGCCTTGAGTCTGGATGAATCCGGCTTTGGCTGGCGCGTTTCGCGTTACCCAACTCGCACGGCACTCTCGTTGGATCTTGACGACCCGCAGTCGGGTTCCCAAAGTCTCAGGATCGAATTCAGCGGCGACTCAGCCCCGGACCAACCAATAGTGGCGCAGTTGCTGGTTGTCAAACCATCGACCACCTACCGCGTGAACTTTGCGGCCCGAACGAGTGAGATCGTCACCGGTGGTTTGCCGGTCGTCAGAGTCGCGGACGGTGCAGGAGAGCGTAAAATACTTGGGGAATCGGGCCCATTGGCCCAAGGAACGAGCAAATGGCAACAGGGCGGATTCACCTTCAAGACCGAAGCTGTCACGAAAGCCGTCGTGATTGTTCTGTTAAGACAAGCCTGTACCACTGCTCCCTGTCCGGCGTTCGGAACGCTCTGGCTGGACAGTTTTTCAATCGCTGAAGCGGAATAAGCGAGTGAGGGCCACGAGATCATTGACGATCTTGAGGACGGCGTACTAGTCTAGGAGAGGATCCAATGCCGCACTTCCTGGATCAACTCAATCGAAGCCCCGACAGCATCGACTGCCATAGTCCTTACACCGCGGAAATTAAGAGAACCGCTACTTAGACTTCAATTCCTAGGGGTTGAAAGTTGATTAAAGGTATTAATACGGGAGGCTCATGAGAAAGAAATCTGATTTTCGAAGCAGACTGTTAGTTCTATTTGGGATTATCTGCGTCACATTTGTACTGCTGATTATTTCCTCCGGGATCGAAAAGACAGCCGCGCGAGTGACCCGAGATCCGGGTCGCGACCTTGGGGCGCTGGGCGAAAACTGCACCGTTGCGACGACCCTGCTTTTGAACACACCTTTGCAGGGCACGACAGTTGGCGCCGCTAACGACTATGAGTTATCTGGGGCTGGCTGCTTCACCGGCATAGGAAACACGCCGTCCACCGCTGCCGGTAACGAGCTCGTCTATTCGTTTACCGCGCCCTCGGCAGGAAATTACTCATTCCGCGTTACCCACTACGGCGGTGGTGATCTGGTGCTGTACACGGCAAGTAGCTGTCCAGCAGGCGCGCCACCCGTGAACGTTGGAACGTGTTTGGGCGCCGCTAACCGTCTGTCTGTTAGCACCGCCGAAGAGGTACCGTGCATCTCGCTTGCCGCTAGTCAGAATATCTTTGTCTTCGTGGATGAAAACGCTGCCACCGGAGGAGGTTCTTTCACGCTGGAAGCGACGAGGTGCGCGCAGGAGACTGAACCGAATGACACTCCCGGAACCGCCGACCCGCTAATCTTTGGTGGTCAGGGTTCTGTCTCGCCCGCCGGTGATGCCGACTTCTACTCGCTTGGTACTCCTCCCGTGGGTTCTCGCATATTCGCGCTAGTTGATGGCGTGTCTTCGAACATCAATAACTACGATCTGCGTGTCACCACCGCTACCGACACACTCGAGTATGACGATCAGAATGCTGCTCCCGCTTTCGGATCTTTTTCCGGAACGGTAGCGGGCACTCCACTTACCGGCGTGCCAAGTTTTCTGAGAGTCGACTCCGTCGCTGAGGCAGAACCTTACCGGATCTATGCAACGGTCCAGCCTCCGATTGGATCGGCGGTGGTTGAGACTGAACCAAACGACACCATTGGTTCCGCGGACTCGGCCGCCATCAATTATTTCAGTGGTTCGTTGCCTGGCCCTGCGCCATCAAGCGACGTGGATGTTTATGCGTTTACGGCACAGACCGGCGATCTGATCTTTCTGGGACTTGACGGCGATCCGCTCCGTGACGCCACACCAATCAATGGCCGGTTGGAATTGCTCAATTCAGTTGGCGCAACATTGCAGCTGGTGAACGACGCCGGTGCTTCATCTGATACAACGTCAGGAGCCGGTTCATTGACCTCGACGACACCACACTCTCCGGCTGAGAGCATTGTTCTGAAGGCCACCAGCAGCGGCACTTTCTATGCGCGCGTCACGACGCTCGCCCCTGGAGCCCCGGGCGCAGGTGATTACTTGTTATCGATCTTCGTCTTTCCTTCAGGTCCAACCGCCGCCGACGGCACCGTGACTGGTCGCATTACGGATGTTGCGGGCGAACCTGTCAGTGGCACCGTGATCAACCTAAGTGGCACTCAGACTCGTAGAACGATTACAGACGCGCTGGGCAAGTATAGTTTTAGCGACGTTGAGACGAACGGCTTCTACACTGTGACGCCAGCTCGTCCTAATTTCCAGTTTAGTCCGAGCTCGAGATCGTTTAGCCAACTGGGCGAACGAACCGAAGCCGTCTTTACCGGTCTCCAAACAGTTGATTTGGTGAACCCGCTGGATACCCCGGAGTATTTCGTCCGGCAGCAGTATCTCGATCTACTCGGCCGCGAACCGGAGGAGGAAGGGTTTAATTATTGGAGCAATCGTATTCGCGAGTGCGGGACCGACGTCCGTTGCGTCAGCGCGCGACGGCGAGATGTCGCCGCTGCGTTTTTCATCGAACGCGAGTATCAGCAAACCGGTTCGTTTATCCATGGTTTGTATAAGGGAGCCTTGGGCCGACAACCCGCCTATGCTGAGTTCTCAGTCGATCGCACACAGATTACGGAGGGGCCAACTCTCGAAGCACTCAAACAAGCGTTTGCCGAAGGCTTTGTGCAACGCGCCGAATTCGTGGCCCGCTATCAAGCGCACGCATCTGGAGCGAGTTTTGTCGATGCCTTGCTGGCTAACATTTCGCAGTCTTCGGGCGTGGACCTTCGTGGACAGCGCGACGATTTGATCAATGCTTACAACGCCGGTACGGATCAGTTTGAGAGTCGTGCCGCCGTCCTTCGTGCCGCTACTGATGCTCCGCAGTTCAAAGCTGCTGAATATAACGCGTCGTTTGTGCTCAACGAATATTTCGGCTACCTCAGACGTGATCCTGATCCGGGTGGATTCAGGTTCTGGCTGGACGTCTTGAACAATCGCGAACCGGGAAATTTCCGCGGAATGGTTTGCGCCTTTATCAATTCTGCTGAATATCAGTTACGGTTCAGCAGCGTTGTATCCCGCAACGATCATGAGTGCAGCAGGTAGCCGGGAAGGATCTTTGAAGTTTGTTGAAAGTACTACCACAACTGAAGTTCACTTCGACTTGAATGAAAAAGATCGACCGCCTTGGATGGGCGGCTGGATTTTCATTTAAGACTTACGGCCTGCGCATTGGCATTCGTGCGAATGATCCAGCTTGCCTGGCGAGAGTCCTCGAACATCTTCCACACAAGTGGGAGACGGCTTCGTCGCCACAAGTTGAGAGAATTTACTCGTTCATTGTGGGCGGAGAGGGTTCGCGGCCCAATGTGAAACGATTCAACATGCTATATGCAGACCATGTGCGGATCGCTCGCGCCATGGATTTGGATCAAGTGTTTGAAACGTTCGAGTCGGATCTGCGTTTGTCCGTGGCAGAATTTGCCCGCCATCGAGTTTTTGTTCATGCCGGTGTGGTGGGTTGGAAGGGAAAGGCGATAGTTGTTCCCGGCCGGAGTTACAGCGGGAAATCAACTTTGATTGCCGAACTGGTAAAGGCCGGAGCGACCTATTATTCCGACGAGTATGCAGTGTTCGATGCCCGTGGGCGAGTCCATCCTTATCACAAGCCACTCGAGATGCGTGATGAAGGTTCGGTGAAGCAATCGAAAATTACTGTCGAAGAGATAGGCGGACGGCCTGGTACCAAGCCCTTACCCGTAGGCATGGTATTGATGACTCATTACAAGGCGGGAGCAAAATGGCGTCCGAGAAAGTTAAGCGCCGGCGAAGGTGTGCTGGGCTTGCTCAATCATACGGTTTCAGCGCGACGCGATCCGGAAAAGGCTTTATCAACGTTGCAGCAGGTAACGTCCGCAGCGGAAGTGTTGAAGGGTTCACGTGGTGATGCGAGTCAACTCAGCAAGGCAATCCTTAATCGATTGGGATAAAATTATCATTCGGCGTAGGATTTGGTGATAAACTCGCTGCCGTTTCGATCGTTTTA
>JANNON010000836.1:0-2629 GCA_031399105.1 Blastocatellia bacterium
TAGCTTTTCCAAAGGCCACTTCTCCGTCTCCTTCGAGTCTACCTCATCAATTACAGCGACAACCAGATTCCCCTCCGCCAGAAGTTGCTTCACTTCGGCTAAGAAGGAATCCATATCTTTCTGCTCGTAGTCATCAAGTCGGAACTCCTTGTACTGCACGCCTTTTAAAGTTGCAGGCAGATGCTTAGATGCTAAAAGCGCATTTGCCAATGCCTCCGCGAGTGCGGTTTTTCCCTGACCTGGCAGGCCCGAGATCAGGGTATTGTTCAAGACGGGCCATTTGCTTTCATCAGACGCAATTTGCACCATCTGATCGGCGTAGTTCCTCAGCTCATTTCTCACCACGTCGTTGAACCGAAGGTAGCCTCCAATCACGCGGAAGGCCGCCAAGTCGATACTTCTCGCGTTAGCCAAGTAAGTTGAGACGCCTTGAAGTCCGTCGTCGGGGGTATCAGGTTCAGTCGGTGGCAAATTGATCTTGGGCAACAGTCTGAAAGCCTTTATTTCCTTCTGTGGTCGCTTCCAGATGGCCTGGAGTTGACTAAAAGCATTAGGCTGAACGAATACGCTCTCAAGCAAATGTGCACAATCAACAGCGACGGGGTCGAGCATTCTTGTGTTTCCAGCTATGCCCCTCAAATTTCGTACACCTCTCTCATCGTATGCAATGAAGGGAAAAGTTCGAGGGCGAATAATAGTTATCGCCTCGTCATGTATAATCTTTTCGCCAACGGTGTAAAACGCTATGGATTGGTCCTCGAATGAATTGAATATTCTTAGATACTCCCGTAACGAATGAGTACCTGGTGCCCTTACAACATCCTCAATGACACGAAAGTAAAATTTCTGAATGTCCGAGTCTGGCAAGTCATTGAATCTAGTCTTAAAGACTTGGTCGTCCAAAAATTCGCGTAACCGCTCGTACGTCAAAATGATTCTCACTGACTTAACTTGCGGTTTGTTCTTAATGTAACCCTCGTAGAGTTGATGGAAGTATTTGGGATTGCGAATAATCGCTAAGTCATTGTTAAAAAGCCAGACGTGACCTTCGTGGTTGCTGAAAACGCTCTCAAGAAGTGTTATGAAATCGTCGGGACGAACAATCCATCCCCAAGGCCAGCGGTTATTCCTCCCTGATCGCCGCTTCCTTCCCGCCGTAGTCTTTGTAAGGTTTGCCGAATCTTCCATTAGATTTTGCCTCATCCGCAAGTTTCACTTGCCTACCCAGTGTAGAAGCCTCTTTTCGACGGCGATTATGACTGCGTTGGCCAGATAGCCGAGGACGCCTGCTACAAAAATCGCCGCGTACATATCTGGCACCCTATAAACCAGTTGAGCATTGATGATCTCGTAGCCAAGCCCAACGGTCGTTCCGATAAACATCTCAGTCACTATTACAAGTACAAATGAAAGCGATAACGCGATCCTGAGGCCGGCAAAAATTCCTGGAAAGGATTCCGGAACGACTATCTTCCAAAAAACTTGGATGTCAGTAGCGCCCATAACCTTTGCAGAAAGAAGACGGGGTGTTTTTACTTGAAGTGCTGCGTAGGCGGTATTAACCAGAACTATTAACGAGCACGCATATACAACAACTGCAACTTTCGCCGCATCACCGATTCCGAAAAAAAACAAAAAGAGAGGGAACAAGGCCGTTGCTGGCACCGATCTAAAAAAGTCGATCGTCGGTTGCGTGGTTCGAGCTAACGAAGGAATTCGTCCAATTAACAGGCCCAGCGGTATTCCCACAATGGACGCCATAGCAAACCCAGTGAGCGATCTCGCTACTGTAGCAATTAGACTGGGAGTAAACCCGCCTTTCGAGAAGCCACTGACTACACTTTTAGCAACAACAAATGGATTTGGAAGGAATAAAGGATCGACCGCTCCAGTGATCGAAAGCATCGCCCAAATGAACAGGATTATAAGAGGCAAAGCAATGGCAGTCAGAAAATGTTTCATCAATTCCTTCCTGCGTCAAATGCTTCCAGAATTTCAGTTCTCACTGAGAAAAATTCCGGCGAGGTTAACAGTGATAGTTCACGCTTTCTTCCGAACGGGATTTCGAACTCCCTCACAACATGCGCTGGTCGGGTTGAAAGGACATATACACGATCTCCAAGAAAAATCGCTTCGTCCACATTGTGGGAGACGAATAATGTGGTTGTCTGTTCGGCTACACAAAAACCTCGAAACCGAAGCCAAAACTGACGAGAGACTGAGTAGTCCAATGCAGAGAAGGGCTCGTCTAAGAGTAGAAGCGAAGGATCATAAACTGTTGACCGAGCGATGGCGACAAGCTGTTTCAGCCCTCCTGAGAGTTGATACACGTACTTCCTCTGGTGTTCAGTGAGTCGAAACTGATCCATTCGGTGATTGGTTTTCGTCACCTGACTCGCGGAAGATAAGCCTCGAAGCTCTAACGGGAAGGCGATATTGTCGCGAACGGTTCGCCACGGTAAGAGCGTATCTGCGTAATTCTGAAAAACATACCCCACGGGAGTGGAAGTGTTTTCCGCGGCCATCGAGCAGAACCACGACGCAAAGGGTGCCATCTTCCCCGCGCCGATCGCTCCGTTCGAGGCCTGTGTCGTGCCGATCGGCTACCACAAGAGCGCCGCGGTCAGGG
>JANNON010000920.1:0-20174 GCA_031399105.1 Blastocatellia bacterium
AGTCCGCCTATATATACCTTCCCGCTCTTGAGCGTAATCATCACCGCCTTGTCTTCGTTCATCGACCTGAGAAGCATTTGCTCAAGCGGGCCGCCGTGAGTCTTCACCACTCTTGCCCATTCGTGTCTCCGGCTTCCGCCGTCACTCTCGTAGTACCAGTCACCGATACGGTTCAACGGCCACCAACCCACCGCACCAAGAATAAACGCAAAGGTAGCAACACCTGAGTAGGGGAAACCTACATGACGATCCCACCACGTTGGTGGACACCACGATTCAGCACAGGGAATGAAGGGAGGAATAGACCGCAAGGCGAAAGCAATGCCTAAGCACACAATGCCAGCCAACGCCGCAAACATAAGCAGTCGTTCTTTCTCTGCCCGGTTTGCGTGCCAGCGCGTGCGATCCCAAAAGGTAACGAAGAGGAATCCGCCCAGGATGGGGAGGATGAGCACGTTATAAGGCATGGAGGCTGCCGTGTAACTTACCGTCTTAGTGTTTAGCGTTCGCTGGAACCAGAATTATCAGGCGAGCCATTGCCGTTCGTTTTGCAATGGTCTCGCGACTCGTTCTTGGCTCGCTCTTGTGATCTTTCAATGCGTTCGAGTTCACGCTTCACTAGGTCAGCAACATCGACGTAGGGACGTCCAGTTTTGCTAATCTTGATGCGAGGATTGAGAACTGGCTTTGTACTGCTCATTAGGGTTGATCCTTTGTGTCTACATTAAACGAAATCCAGCGGTGTTTGTTTCACGGACACGACCGCATTGAATTTCGGTAGCGGCAATTGTAGTGCCTTCCGGTGAGCTGGAAGACACCGCCTTTACCGAAAGATCGTATTCTCTAGCAAACTGAAATAATTCATTTGTAGGGAGCGCGTTGGGATGCCCTTTGGCCCGACAGGGATGCCAAAACGAGGCGTCGAAACACCCGAGGCTAAAGGCAAGCGAGTGGGCAAGAAAGCCCCTCTTGTACGAGATTCAATGGTTTTTTTCAGAAGCGATGGCTAGCCGATTGAGCCAGCCGAATCTGAGGCTAGCATTCCGGGATTGGAAGGGGCAAGGATATTCGCGAATTCTAGGCTCGGACCAGTAAAATATTCTCATCATCAAATCTTATCGACATAACAGATGTGATAACAAAATAAAAGGGCGCACCGTCATCCAGCCGCGCCCTTCGAGAGTGTTTTCACGGAGAAAAATTTACCGTTGAGTATTTAGTTTTTGAGCTGAGCCGGTTTCTCGTTTCTCGGTTCACGGTATCTGATACCGTCCAACGGTCGCTTCGCCGATGCTGCCAAAGTAAAGCGAGCCTTTGTGTTCCAGTGCGTTTGCGATTTGCGCGTAGCAGTCTGGAGCTCCGTTCTGTAGATTCTCAACCACTCTTCCGTTCTCATCCATCCCCAACACAAACGAGTATCGCTTCGGCGCTGGTTGCATGAACGTCGGAAGCCGCAACACGGCCTTTCGCAGGAACGCATGTGGCAGGAGTTTATCGAGCGTCGCATCGCGAGGAGTCACCAGCGCTACCCAGAACTTGTCGCGCCGGTTCGACGAAATGCCGTCGGGAAATCCGGGCAGGTTATCGATGAATACTTCAGACTGTCCTTGTCTCGTTCCGGTCAGCCAAACGCGATGGATGCGGTAGCGACCTGTTTCATTGACGAGCACAAACGATTGATCCGGACTCATCGCAACACCGTTGGCAAAGTAAAGGTTGTCGAGAACGAGCCGCGTGGCTTTCGTGTCAGGACTGTAAGCCAGAAACCTACCGTTCGGCTTATGCTCAATGATGTCCTTCTTAAAGTCAGTCAGCGGAAACTTACGCGAGGCATCGGTGAAGTAAATTGTGCCGTCAGCTGCGATATCCAAATCGTTAGTACAGCGAAATGGACTGCCATAAACCTCGGTGCTCAAAACTGTGATCACGCCTGACGGAGAGATCGATAACAACCCTTTGATGGCGTCGGCGAGGATCAAGTTTCCATCGGCGTCGAACATCATTCCCAAGGGCCGGCCGTCAGTGTTGGCGAAAACATGTGGGTTTGTGCCGTCTGCGTTTACGCGCATCACCCGGCCATCATCAAAACCCGCATAGATTCGATCCTGTGAATCGATTGCAATGTCTTCAGGCGCGAAACCTTCGCCCATCGAGATCTTAGTGATGGTGGCGAGTTTTGAGTTTTGTTGGTAACTAGCCGTAAGCGGTGGTGCGGGCGAGGGTGTCCAGGCGCCGGGCGTGATGGGAACGGGCCAGAAGAACAAATAGAGAGAGCCAATGAGAATCGCAACAAGGGGGACGAGAAACAGCCGCTTCCGCTGGTTCATTTATGCGTGACTCCAGTCGATGAATGATTGAAATCCTGGTACTGACTTCATCTCTCGCCGCGTTGTTTTTCAACTTCGCTTCCGAGATCGACCACGAGTCGGCGAATACCGGGCTGATCAAAAGGTTCGATCAAGCGCAGCGATTCATCCAGGATGCGGCGCTGCTGCTCCGGCCAATTCGGCATTCCGGCGACGCACCCGACTTCCCCATCGTAGATCGCAGCTCGGGGCGGACGGACCAGCTCGACGATATCTTTGAAGATCCCGATGGTCATGGTCGGAATGCCTGCTAACTCGATCGCGCGGGCCGCGAGTGATACTGATTGATGACAAAGACGCGACGCGGGAATCAAGAGCGCGGCCTGGACCTCGTACCGATTTATCCGCTCAACTAAAACAGGCGCTAGTTCATCGACTAAGCGTGCGGCGTTTGGCATGAACCCGGACAAACTCCAGAAGACCGGATTCAACTGGCCGATGATTCCATTTGATTCAAATTCGAAGAGACGACTGAGTGGCAACTCGGAATTGATGTCTTGCTGCACAAAGGTCGGATCGAAGCCGCGCGCGATAAAGTCGAGATCCTCGTTATCGATTTCGCTGGGAATCTCTCGGAAAGTGTAATCACCCTCGCCGGCAGTCGTATCGAACGGATCGGTGCCCTTAATATAAGCACCGGCTGAGGAGATCAGTGCGAGATTAAGCATCGGCAACGCTCTCCGCGCTGGCGTAAATGGCGCGCGTTTGTTTCTTACAAAGGGATAGTCGTCGTTGATCTCGCCACTCTGCAGCGCCGCTGCCCCGGCATTCGTCCAATCGGCGTAACGCTGCCGCCACTCTTCCACTTGTTCAATTATTTCCACCACACGTCCTCGATTCCTAATTCATTCGTGAGTTTCGAGCCAGTAAAAAATATGCAATCAGGCCGGCAATGATAGCAATGCCGAGTGCGGAGACAGAATATCGATGAAGGCTGTTGAAGGCCACCCGCTGCGGATCATTTGCCGCCAGTTGGTCCATCGGCACGGCCAGTGCTGAACGTATCGCGCGTATTCGCGCAGCAATCACCCACTGCCCCAAACCGGTCATCACGGTCATAACTCCGACGCCAAGAAGCTGCAGCCCAAACATCGTTCGACTAAATTGAGAACGCATTGCAACGGCGACCAGTAGCACCAGAACACCAATCAAAAAGCCGCCGGTATTCACGACAGACAACGACCTATTCACGATGCCGCCAGCAATCTCAGCGTAGTTTGCAATCTGGTAAGCACGCAGCACGGAGAATGCAGCCGGAGCAACCACAGCGCTGAAGAACACGGCGGCGCCCAGCCAACATCCGAGCAGCAACAAACTAATGTTTCGCAAAAGTGACATGTCTATTCGAGACCAGGTTTTAGAGTTCACACTTCAGTTTAGGTCGCGGTCCAGCGAATTGCGACCATGACTGTGACACCCGCGGCCTAAAGGCTTAACAATGAACTCGTTTTCCGCGCAGCCAATACTCTATTCAAAGTCGCTAACGTCAGGCAGCAACTTGATCTTCGGAAGCGGAACCGCTGGCGCAGTCAATTCCTTTGGATCCGGGACGGTCAGCAACCACGACAGTGATCGGTCCAGTTGCTGCTGATACTCAGCCAGATCCAACGACATGAAAACGCTGGTGCCGAGGCGAGCAAACTTCTCTTTGCAACGCGTGTACATCTGGCGCGCCGCGCCCGGCCGTCCGATATCGAGATGATGAAAAGCGACCGCCGATTGAATCATAGCCTGCAAAAAAAGTTTCTCCTGCCAGCCAACCTCGCCCATCCAGCGTTCTTCCCAGACATCGTGGGCCGCATGGAACTCTCCTGCGTTGTAAAGATCGATGCCGGCGAGATACTCAACTGGATAAGCACTGACATGAGCATCGGAATATGATCCCTGTGCGACTGAGTCGTTGACGGTCATTGTTGTCTCCTGCTCAGTCGCGAAGCGATTACTTTTGCGGCGGTGGCTCCAGCACCGGTTGCTCCACTGATCGTAGGTGCGAGTGGATTGGAGACATCGCCGATTGCAAAGACGTTCCCAATCGAAGTTTCCTGCTGACCATTCACTACGATGTAACCGCGCTCATCCAGTGCCAATTGTTCGCAAAAGAGTTCGGTGTTGGGGGCAACTCCGATGCGAATCAGAACGCCGGACACTGCCATTTGAAACGGCTTGATTGCATCCTTGCGGCGAATCTCAACCGCTTCTACTTTCTCGTCGCCGAGAATCCTGGTCACCACCGATTCCGGAAAGACTGTGATGCAGTGATTCGTGTGCAACTGTTCCGTAAACTCACGGCGCGCGCGCAGCGACTTGCCGCGATGCACAAGCGTGACAGTCGCACAGACCTCCGCGAGCAGAAGAGCATTTTCGGCAGCGGCATCGCCGCCGCCAATAATGCAAACATCTTGTCCGTTATAGCGGTGGCGATCGCGCACTCCCGAGGTAATCACACCTTTGTCGGCGAGCTCGCGTTCACCCGGAATGCCAAGCTCTTTTCGTCTCACGCCGGTCGCTAGAATCGTGAACACCGAGGGTAGTTCTTCACCGCTTTTCAAAAGGACTTTCCGAGCTTTCAGGTCAGCCTTCTCGATGTCGACATTTGTCCACAGATCAACGTCGGAGTCGTTAATCTGCTGAACGAGCGAACCAGCCAGTTCGGCGCCGTTTTCGAATGAGCAGCCAGGGTAATTCTTGATCGGATTGAAAACTGAGTGCAGTTGTCCGCCCACTTCCGCAGCGCTTTCGAGCACCAGGGTGTCGAGACCCAATTCATCACACCACAGCGCGGCGGAGATTCCGGCTGGTCCGCCACCGATGATCACGACGTCATGCATGCGTGCTGCTCTGCGAATTAGCGAAGCTCGGTGGCGAGTTTGCCGCGAGCTCCGCTTCCATCACTTCGGCGACCAAAGCCGGAGCCAGGGTTGACGGAGTTTGCAGACCATCGGAGCCAAGGAACTTTGCTGCCGACGTCATCTCACTCTTGTCTATTTGCCATGAACCTTCCGGCGCGGTCTCGAGCTGATTCAAACTACTCAGCAGAGAAGTCAAATCACGTCTTTGAATGCGCGGTCGCACAACTGTCTCGGCCCAGGAGTAGTAAGGATAATCGACGCGATAGAACCAACCATTCTTGATAGGAGTAGCGATGAGGAATATCTGACCTCGAGCATGACTGGCAATCGCCATGTATGGCGCCGCATGGCGCGTCGGATTGAATCCAGTAGTACTGAAGATACTCGGCGCTAAAGTTACTAACGACAGAACTCCATTGGCGTGCTCTGCAACTGCCGAATCTCCGCTGGCGAAACTCTCCATTGCGGCGGCGACCCCTTCCCAGCCTTCGCGCCATAGGTGTTCGTAATCGCCGGTCCGCGTTAACACGGATTCGACTTGCGGGAGAACCAGTTCGTAGCAACGTGCATCGTCAAGATCGCCATCGCCGCCGAGTTGACGGGCCAACGGGGATACGTTGTCGTTAGTCGCGCTCGCCTGATCGGCGCCTTGAATAACGATGCTCGCGCGTACGGCGTTCTCGTTTCTGAATTCGTTGAAGTCGCCGGCTTCGGCGGCAGGGATTAGCTTATCGCGGAGTTCCAAAGCGCGTTCACCGGTTAACACAGTCCAGACCGAAAGCACGCCGTCCGTGTCGAAGTGGTTGTTGGTTACCAACTCGATACCTTGGGTCAGTTCGAGCCGGTTAGGAGCGGCAACAAGATTAAGTGCTATCTCAGTTGACGTGTCGGCACGCAACTCGGCCGGTGTTTGGTTTCCTTCCCAATGCGAGAAGTGAATGCTATTGCCGACCGTGCCGTCCACGGAAAGCTTGGGCACTTGATCCAGACTCTCGTCATAAAACTGGAAGCGCATAATCGGTCCTTTCAGGATGGAGTGATAGCGAGTGTAGCGCACCAATGTCGTCGGACCGAAATGAGGTGAGCAGGCTCAGATCCGAGTTGGGAGCATCATTCAATTCGGATCAACCATTCGAGGTTGGAAATTTGCAGGTCGGGAAGGTGGGCAAGCACAGCGCGTCTCGCGCAAGCGCGCCCCGTTCCAGCGCAACGCGATTTTGATGGTTCCAAAGAATAAGGTTTGCATGGGCACGCTACGGAGCGGGGGCGCGTTTGCGCGAGACGCGCTGCGTTTGCCCACCTTCCCGACGTGCAAATCAGCTAATCTTGAACTTTTCTACCCTGCGTTTGCCCACCTTTCCGACCTGCAAACTACCGTCAGCTTTTTCAGATCTTTAGAATTGCCTCGAGCTAAACGGCGGTTCAAGACTCTGCTTGTGCCGTGATCATGCGCTGGTTAGAATGCCGCTCTAATACAAATCAAACTAATCAAGGAGTCTTTCAAACCATGCAACCAATGACTGAAATTTCCGCCACCGAGCTGAAACAAAAACTGGACAATGGAGAGGATGTGCAACTGATCGACGTGCGCGAGGCGGAAGAGGTGGCAATCGCGACGATACCGACGGCCGTACACATTCCGTTGCGCGAAGTAACCAATCGCATGTCGGAGATCGATCCTAATCGAGATACGGTGGTGCATTGCAAAAGTGGGGTTCGCAGCGTGATGGCCATTCAGGCGCTGCAACGAGCTGGGTTCACCGGCAAGCTTGCTAATTTGAAGGGTGGCGTCACTGCCTGGTCTAACGATGTCGATCCGTCGGTGCCGAAATACTAAGAGTAAGCAAACAGCAAACAGCAGACAGCAGACAGCCAGAAAGATTGGCGCTCATTCTTCGGCAGTCGCCGTTGCAAAAGTAATTAGAACGAGGCTCGATAAAAGCGAACAGGGAACAGCCGAGAAGAACCAGCAAACAGCGAAACAGCCAGAAAAAATCCCCGAATGCCGAGATTCTTCTGGCTGTCTGCTGTCTGCCGTCCGCTGTCTGCTTTCTATTTATTAATTCCTTCAAGCTCGATGAACCGACTCAACGCAGTAACTCTCATTCCTTCGATTACTTCGAAGCGGCACGAGAGCGCTGGTTTATCATTCGCTTGAGTTTGCCCCTCGAGGTGGTACCACACCTGACAGTTTGTACACTCGCCATTCCAGCAAAAATCACCGTAAGAAATCGAGTTGAGTGAAAGGTACTGGAAACAACGCAGGAGCCGGTTCTTTTCGGGGACATGGACCTCTTTCCCCAGCACCTGAATCTTCACCAGGCGCGCATATGGTTCCAGGAGATCGCTTTCCAGCGCGGTTTCGAATTCGGGCTCAATTGTTTCGCTGGTTTGCTCGGTAGTGTGCTGGGTCATCTTCAGTAGCAGTATAGCTCGGGTTCCTCCGAAATTATGTATATCGTTCTGCGGCGTTTTTCTTCCCCCACGGCTTCGCATCGCTGACTGACATTGCTAAACTACCTCCCACACGGAGGTCTTCAAATTTGTCGATAGTTATCTACACTAAACCCGGGTGTCCCTACTGCCAGCAAGCGCGCGACTTTTATGATTCCAAAGGCATCTCTTTTATCGATTATGACGCGCAAAACGATCGCTCCCGGCGCGCGGAAATGTTTGCCTACTCGGGCGACGATCCGACCGTGCCCTGTATTGTTGAGAACGGAGTTTATAAGGGTTCAGGCTGGGGCGATCCCCCACGTGGTTGAACCGTGCACGACTAGCCGGCCGTGAGCCGGCGATACCTCTAAACCCAAGGTTCAGTTCGCTTCTTCGAACGCAACGGCTATCAGCTTTCAAAGCTGGCGGCCTTGCGTCTTGCTTCAATCTTCGCAAAGAAGGATACAGTTATGAGAAAAGATCTTAAGCCCCTGCTCATCGCTATGTTACTGATTTCAAGTTTGTTTACCGGCAGCGCCATCGTTGCCCAATCAACCCGAAACGGAGACGGCTCGGGAGCACCCAAGCCCAAACCACCAATGGCTGAGAAGAAATCTAAAACCACAAACATCCACGGGACAACTCTTGTTGATGAATATTTTTGGCTGCGCGAGAAGGCCAATCCCGCAGTCATCTCTTACCTGGAAGCTGAAAATGCTTTTACTGATGCAGCGATGAAGCCCACTGCGGAACTGCAGGAGACGCTTTACAAGGAGATGGTCGGTCATATCAAGGAGACCGACTTGAGTGTGCCTTATCGTTGGGGCAATTACTTCTACTACACGCGCACGGAGCAGGGAAAACAGTATCCGATTTATGTGCGCAAGCTTGGTAGTCTCGATGCTAAAGAGGAGGTGATCCTCGATCAGAATGAAATGGCGAAGGGTCTGAAGTTTTTCAGCGTCGCCGCATTCTCGGTAAGCGACGACGGTAACCTGCTGGCGTTTTCAACCGACACGACCGGCTATCGTCAGTTCAAACTTCAAATCAAAGATCTGCGCACGGGCGCGATTCTTCCGGAGACGTTTGACCGGGTCGGCAGCGTGATGTGGGCCACCGACAACAAGACGCTGTTCTTCAGCACTGAGGACGCGGTGACCAAACGGTCGGATAAGTTCTTTCGATACGTGTTGGGAAGTAAAACTCCCGAGCTCATCTATGAAGAGAAGGACGAGCTGTTTGACGTTTATGGAGGACGGACCCGCGACAAGGCGATGATATTGATTGGCTCGTACGCCAAAACTTCATCTGAGTTTCGTTACGTCCCGGCAGGCAACCCGACCGCAGTGCCAAAGTTAATCCTGGCGCGGCAGCCGGAGCACGAATACGACGTCAATCATCACGGCGATCACTTCTACATCCGTACCAACAAGGGTGCGAACAATTTCCGCGTCGTGTCCGCTCCTGTGACCGATCCTTCCGAGAAGAATTGGAAGGAGTTCATCGCGCATCAACCGGCGGTGAAAGTAGATGATCTCGACTTTTTCGCGAACCACCTGGTGGTATCCGAATGGGAAGGTGGGTTGCAAAAGCTTCGTGTCGTTGATCTGAAGGCAAACAAGTCTCACCGGATTCAGTTTCCCGAACCAGTGTATGCCGCGAGTGTTGACGTGAATCGCGAAAACAACACAGCGGTGGTTCGCTACCGCTACCAGTCTTTGGTAACGCCGGGTTCAGTCTTTGAATATGACATGAACAAGCAGCAGGCGACGTTGTTGAAAGAGACTGAGGTGCCGGGAGGTTTTGATAAGAAGAACTACGCTTCCGAACGCATCTTCGCGACTGCTTCTGACGGCACCAAAATTCCTTTGTCAGTCGTTTACAAACGCGGAGTAAAGATGGACGGGAAGGCGCCGCTGTTGCTTTACGGCTATGGCTCATACGGTCTTTCGATGGCGCCGACTTTTTCTTCGAATCGTTTGAGCCTGTTGGATCGAGGCATGATCTACGCTATCGCGCACATTCGCGGCGGCGGCGAAATGGGTGAAGAGTGGCGGCAGGCCGGCAGAATGATGAATAAGATGAACACCTTCACGGATTTCATCGCCAGCGCCGAGCACCTGGTTAAGAACCGTTACACGTCGACTGATCGCCTGGTGATTCAAGGCGGCAGCGCGGGAGGTTTGCTGGTGGGCGCGGTGTCGAATATGCGGCCGGACTTGTTCAAGGCAGTGGTTTCGCAGGTGCCTTTTGTTGATGTAATCAACACAATGCTCGATGCGACGTTGCCGCTTACAACGAGCGAGTACATCGAGTGGGGAAATCCCAATGAGAAACCGGCGTTTGAATACATGAGGAAGTATTCTCCGTACGAGAACATCGCGGCGAAGGATTATCCGTCGATGCTCGTTAAGGTCTCTCTGAACGATAGCCAGGTGCCTTATTGGGAAGGCGCAAAACTAGTAGCGAAACTGCGGACCACTAAAACGGACAACAACCCGCTGCTCTTAAAAACGAACATGGGGGCGGGCCACGGCGGCTCATCCGGTCGCTACGACTATCTACGCGAAGTAGCTTTTGATTACGCTTACATGCTTTGGCAGGTGGGTTTGGCCGGCAATTGAGCGCTTAACTCAAGGGACGATTATCGGAATCGGCCCGTGTCTGCGAAGGTTAAAAGGGAGGGCCGACGCCCTCCCTTTTTCTTTGGTGGCGAGTACAGAATTGCTTCTCATAAGGAAGTTGAATCATTGGTGTCGGCCCGGTCGCTACGCTCAACGGTTCTGATTGCTTCGCCAATCCTTGCAATCACTTTTTTTTGCAAGGCCCAGGGGCAGTGCTATTCGAGTTCTGTTAGATAAACCATCGCCCGCTTGCTACAGTCTGAGGGACGCGAGACGCACTTCTACCCGAAGCTCAGGTGTTTGCGCTGATGGACTCCGGATCCCCGAGTTTGCCAATGCGATGAGGTTCGGAGTTAAATATGAAGCTGACACAACTCGTTAATCCATAAAGGCGAAGTTTCGCGTGCTGTGCTGCCGCACAGCTTGCTGATTTACGGCTTCTATAATGGTTGGGACAACATTAGGCAATTATAAAATTCTCGAGAAGATAGGAGCTGGCGGGCAGGGAACTGTCTACCGGGCCATCGACTCGAAGCTGGGCCGCACAGTTGTGATCAAGGTTCTGCCTGCCGAACTCACCAGCAAAGAGGCAAACTTGAAACGGTTTGAACGCGAAGCGCGGTTGGCCTCGTCTTTGGACCATCCCAACATTTGTACCATCTTTGATCTGAACGAAATCAATGGGATCCACTTCATCGCGATGCAGTTTGTCGAAGGCCGGAACGTACGACAACTCGTCAGCGGCAAACCCCTCGAGCTTACCAGCGCGCTTTCAATCGCAATTCAGACAGCCGACGCACTCGCTGCTGCACACGCTTCGGGAATAATTCATCGTGACGTCAAGGCAGGCAATGTCATGGTCACGAGCAAAGGACAGGCGAAGGTACTCGATTTTGGTTTAGCAAAACTGCTCGATGAAGATGCGGCACGAACTTCCGGCATACATCACACGGAACTGACCGAAGTCGGCGTTCCCTACGGTACGGCAACTTATGCAGCGCCCGAGCAGGCGCGGGGCGATCGTGTTGACTCGCGCGCCGATATCTTCTCGACCGGAGTCTTGCTTTACGAGATGTTGACGGGTTCATGGCCGTTTCGCGGGAAGACGGCGATCGATGTGCGACATGCTGTCTTGCACGAAGATCCGGTACCGCTTTCTGAAGCTCGACCCGGCGCCCTGCCGCCTCAATTGCAACAGATTCTCGATAAGGCGCTAGCCAAGAATCCCCGCGATCGCTATCAGAAGATTACCCAGTTTCGAGACGAGCTGATCGCGGTTCAGCGCGAACTTAATAATGCCTCGGGCGCGCACATTATCGATATGTCACCGGTTGCTCCGCGTTATTTACACTCGCAGAGTCCGGTTTCGCGCGCCTTGCGTTGGCTCAAGAATGTCACTGGCGGTGAGGGTCCGACGAGCACTTCGTTTGGACGCTCGAAGGCCAGCCCAGTTGCGCGAGATGAGACGCCAACGAGTTTTGCTGATCGCGAGCGAAAGAGTGTTGCGATCCTCCCCTTCAAAAACCTTGGTAACGATGCCGAGACTGCTTTCTATGAATTCTCGCTCGCGGACGCGGTCATTACCGAACTTGCCCGCGTTCGGTCACTGGTGGTGCGAGCTTCGTCAGTAATCGTCAAATATCAAGGTAAGCAAGTTGATCCGACTGAGGCGGGGATCGAGCTGGGCGTTGACGCGATTCTGACGGCGAGTTTTTTGCGTTCCGGAGATCGATTACGCGTGACTGCACAACTGCTGGATGTACAAACGAGTGAAATTCTTTGGAGTGACCGGCTCGATGCCGACGCCAGCGACATTCTCACGGTCCAGGACGCAATCGTAAGTCACATCGTCGAAGGTTTGCGTTTGGAGCTGACGGATGACGAGCAGAAAGAGTTACGCAAGGGGTCAATGGCGGATGGTGCTGCCTCAGAGGAATATCTCAGAGGCCGCAACTGCATGGGCCAGTTTATCTATCACACACTTGCGCGGGAGGATGTTGACTCCGCCATCCGGCACTTTGAGAAAGCCATCGCACTCGATCCGAATTTTGCGCTCGCTTATTCAGCGCTGGGCGGTTGTTATGTCAACCGGGTGTTGAAAGGACTGGGAGAAGGTGGCGATCACGCGAAGGCTAAAGAGGACTTCAAGAAGGCGCTGGAACTCGATCCGAAATTGCTCGAAGCGCGCATGCACATGGTTTTTATCTACCTGTCGCAGGGCCAGAAAAAGAAGGCGCGCGAGGAGGTCGACCTGCTCGTTCGCGAGTATCCAAACGATGTGGGCGTGCACTTCGTGCGTGGTGTTTTAGCGCGACTTGACAGTCAGTATGAAAGGGCGCTGCGTAGTTTTGATCGCATGGTGAGACTCAACCCGGCAGAGATCGTGGTCGCAAGTTATAACCGGGCGCGAATTTTTACTTATCAAAAACGTTATGAAGAGGCGCTGGCCGAACTCGACAAAGGATCGGCAGTAGAACCCGATCATCCGTTGGTGAAAACCTTTCGGGCTCTCGTCTTCTATTATCAGGGAGATGTTGAGACCGCCACTCAATTGCTGAATGAGGTGCTTGAGCGGCATCCGAAAATGGATGGCATCCGCCCGATTCTGGCGATTTTTCTGAGCGCTCAGGGAAGACACCAGGCCGCGAGTGAGCAGTTGTCCAATCATGTGAAACAGGTTGCCGAATCCGATCACGACATCGCGTACTGGCTGGCTTCTGCCTACTTGCTACAGGGAAAACAGGCCCAGGCGTTTCGTTGGCTCGAGACGGCAATCAATCTCGGTAATGAAAACCATCGCTGGTTTCTGACGGACTCGAACTGGTTGGATATGCACGAAGATCAGCGGTTTAAGGATTTACTCGCGCGGATTGAACCGGTCGACCAAACCGAGGAGAAATCTGCATGAAGACTTTCGTGATCGGAGATGTTCATGGCCGCTGCGCTCAGCTTCGTTTGTTGTTGGACATGCTGCCGCGCGATGAAAATATCGACACCCTCGTTCTTCTCGGCGACTTGATCGATCGCGGTTTCGATGCGCCAGGTTGCGTCGAACTCGTAATGCAGCTTTGCCGGGAGAATCCGGAGCGGGTGATCTGTCTGCGCGGGAATCATGAAGAGATGCTGCTTGAGTTTATTGCCGGCAAGACTAACCTGTGGATTACGCCAGTTACAGGAGGTGAGCGAACCTATGAGCAGTACACGGGCAAAGCGCTGGCAATCGAGAAAGAGCAGGATCTGGATGACGCGCGCGCGCTAGTTGAAGAGAGTGTTCCCGAAGCGCACCTGGAGTTTTTCCGCACGCGGCCTTTCTATTACGAAGATGAACACGCGCTATACGTGCATGCGGGACTTGATGACGGCAAGCATCCAAGCGAGATCCCGCCACAGATTTTGATGTGGACGCGAGATATGGAGTTCTACAAAAACTATCGCGGTAAGCCGTGCGTGTTTGGGCATACACCGACGCCCTTTCTGCCGTTGTTGGGAAGGTTGGGCCGGCACGGAATCTACATTTCTCACAGTGCAATCGGAATTGATACCGGGTACAACCAGCAATCGCCGCTCAGTTGCTTGTCGCTACCTGACTTCATGCTTTATCAAACCTTCGCAGACGGGAACGAGGAGATTCACCAGATCACTTCGTTCATTCCGGAAGCGCTGAAGCAGATGCAGCGGAAGGCCGGGATTGCGTAGGCGCGAGCAATACTTATCACTCCAAAGGCTCCGCATTGCATTGAGCTGAGGTTAGGCGGTGCGGTCGAGGATGAAGTCGGCAATTTGTAGCAGTTGCTGCGTCGGTCGATCGATGTGATCAAGGATCCCGCATGCTTCCGCATGGACTCGCGTCGCCCGTTCCCGCGCAGACGCAATCCCATAGACCCTCGGATAAGTTGCCTTCTGTGAACGCGCATCCTTACCCGGCGTTTTCCCTAGTGCCTCGGCCGTTGCGGTCACGTCAAGCAAGTCATCGGTAATTTGAAAAAGCAGTCCGAGCTGTGAACCGTAGGTAGTAATCGACTGCAGCTCTGCTTCCGAAGCGTTAGCGATGATTGCGCCACAACGCGCTGCGGCGATAATCAACGCTCCCGTCTTCAACCGGTGAATCTGCTCCAGCTCTTTGCTCGAGACCTCGCGTGTCTCTGCTTCCAAGTCATGCGCTTGACCAGCAACCATTCCCGCGGGCGTGCCTGAAGCGCGCGCCAGTTCCCTGATCAGTCGCACGCGCGTCTCAAACGAGAGTCTGCTTTCGTCTGCGATGCTTTGAAACGCGAGCGTCTGCAGCGCGTCACCCGCCAGAATCGCCGTAGCTTCACCAAAGCGAACATGACACGTGGGTTTACCACGGCGCAGTTCGTCGTCATCCATCGAAGGCAAGTCGTCGTGAATTAAAGAGTAGGTATGGATCAACTCCAGCGCGCAGGCGGAAGTAATCAACTGTTCCTCAACGGCGCCGAAGGTAGTGCCTGAGGCTAGCAGCAGCAGCGGCCGAAAGCGCTTTCCACCGGCAAAAACACTCCAACGCATGGCGCTGTGCACGCTTGCAGGAGCGACAGTGTCATCGGGCAAAAGGCGACCAAGTTCCGTGTCAATCGTTAGGCGAACGGATGCGGCAAACTCGCTGAAGGGCGTGTTGTTGATGATGGCGAGATTGGAAGCAGTCATCGTTCGGATTCAAGCTCTTCGTTCAAGCCACGCGCGTCTTCAAAGGCGCTGACGACAGGCCGGCCCTGATTGTCACGGAGCAGGACTTCGATTCGGCGTTCCGCCTGGCTGAGTCGTTCCTGACATTCCCGGGATAAGCTGATGCCCCGCTCGAACAACTCCAAACTCTTTTCGAGTGGCAGGTCGCCCTGCTCGAGGTCGCGGACTATTTGCTCGAGCGCTTCGAGCGACGCTTCAAAAGATCTCGGCTGTGCTGCTTCAATATTCTTCATCGGATAGACCTACCTCCGTCGTCTCCTGGACGAGCCAGGACTCCGGCCGGGATTTGACGAGCCTCCTGGTTGTGTACCGGGCGGCTGGCCGACGAGCGGGATATTCGCGGTCAGTCTGCCCGCAACGCTCTTAAGAAACCCGTCGTCCTTGATGCCAACCACTTGCCAGCGTTCGCCGTTCGGCGCCAGCATCAGATCAATGGTTCGATCCTGGGTTGTAAGAACTGCGCGCGCCCCTTCGCTTTCATTTGTGATCTTCATTACGTAAGGAAGAGCAATCGCTGTCACCACAAACGGCCGGCGCTCGGATTTTTGTGCCACCTCGATAAGGCTCTTAACCAATTCTTCCTGAATACTTGCCTGTACGTCCGGTGTCAGATTCTGGGCCAAAGTCTGCGCGCGCTGTTTCGCTGCTTGATCCAACTCGATGCCCAGAAAACCAGTTGCACTCGAGGTGACTTGCGTTACGAGGTTGCCGACGATCTTCTGACCGTCCAAAAACTGATTCACCGTCGCTGTGTCGCTTCGCTGTGCAGCGTCAACCAAAAGAGCGAGCGAGTAGGCCGGCGTGGTTTTGTAGTATTGCCACCAAAAATAAACTCCCACGGCAGCCAGTCCCGCGATAAACACGCAAATCAATGCCAGAGTTGCGAGCACCTTGGGCCAGCGGCTCTTACTTCCGACGCGCGCGCAGGATCTGCCGGCAGCTTTGTCGTCGAGATTAATAACTATGCGGTTGCGTCGGTTGTCGTCCATTTGATGAATACCATTCTTGCATGAACGTGAACTTTGCTTGTGCTTCGGGCGGCTAAGCCGCACAACAGTCTTCAGAGTGATAATTTGGGCCTCACTCGTCTATCCTCTCCACTCGCGTTTCTAACTTGCCGTTGGCCAACCTGACATTTACTTGATCGCCGACGGTAACGGATCCCACATCACGCAGCAGTCTCCCGTCTTTGCGCTGTGCGATCGCATAGCCGCGTTGCAGTACTGCCAGCGGCGAAAGGGCGTCCAGCGAAGCCGCCGCCAACCCCAGCCTCCTCCTCGCACCAGCGAGTTGTCCGGAAACGGCATTTCTATTGCCCGCATCCGCGGTCGCAAACCGCATCGTTGCCGCCGCTAATCGCATTTCCACCTGAGCTGGGGAAAGTTTTTGAGCGACCGCGTCGGCTCGCGTGCGCGCCAGCGTTATCGTTCTACCCATTGAAAGTTGCAATCCATGAATTGCCGCATTCGTGTCAGTCGTGGCATTCCGTAAACGCGCGCGCACTTCGTCAAACACTTGCGACAACGCCTGCTCCTGTACCTGGCTGCGCGCGGCAACGATCTTGTAACGCATTAATCGCGAAAGCTGTTGACTGAGTCGCGACAACGACGAGCAGATCTGATCTTCCTGGGCCGCGACCAATTCAGCCGCGGCGGAGGGTGTCGCCGCCCGTTTGTCGGCAACGAAATCCGCAATAGTAAAATCGGTTTCGTGGCCCACTGCGGAAATTACCGGGATGGTTGAGTTGCGAATCGCGCGTGCCACCTCTTCTTCGTTGAAGGCCCAGAGGTCTTCAGTTGATCCGCCGCCGCGGCCGACGATCAAGACGTCTACCAGATCCTTAATTCGGTTCTCTTTTAAAGCGTGCTCGTGATGTGCATTGATGAACTTGATTGCGCGGGCGATATCGCGGCTGGCGCCTTCGCCCTGGACGCGAGTTGGTGAAAACAGCACATGAACGGTCTGCGTTCTTCGCGAAATCACATTCAGGATATCGCGAATTGCCGCGCCAGTTGGCGACGTCACCACGCCTACCCGCCGCGGCAGAATTGGCAAAGGACGTTTCAACTCTTGAGCAAACAACCCCTCCGCGCGGAGCCGTTCACGAAGTTGCTCGAAAGCGATCCGCAACGCGCCGGCGCCGACCGGATCCAGTGACTCAACCACCAATTCATACTCACCGCGCGGCGCATAAACGCTAAGCCGGCCACGTGCACGAACATGTAGACCATCCGTTGGCTTGAAACGAATGCGAGTGTTAGTTGAGCGAAAACACTTCGCCCGTAGCTGCGATGTCTCGTCCTTAATCGTGAAGTACCAATGACCCGACGAGTGCGCCTTGAAGTTTGAGATCTCGCCTTCGACCCAGACGGATGAGAAGCGCGCTTCGATAGCCTTACGCACGCTCTCCGTCAATTCAGAGACAGTAAGCGGGCGTCGCTCAGTTTCATCGAACAGCGAATCGAAAAGGGGTTGGCTCATTAGGGTTGCTTAGCCGCTGATTGACGCCGATAACACGGATCTGAAAAAGCCAAGAGTCGATCTGCTAATTCGGCGGCCAGTCGCTAGTCCATTTGTCGTACTCTTCGGTATGGTGGCAGCCAGATCAAATACTTCATTCAGATCTACTAAATCCGCGTTATCAGCGGCCTTTTAATGCTTAAGGATTCGCGATGCCGACGACCGGACTCAACCTTACGGATGCCCCGTCGCGATTGGTTCGCACGCGCACACGGCGGCTGCCTGACGGATTTGAGTTTGATGCGTAAGTTATCGTATACGCCGTGCGCAGTTGTTGCACCACGTCGTCATAGGCGCGTTGCAGCTCGCCGATGTGACGAATTGGGTAATAGACTCCGCCGGAAGCTGCCGCCAGCTTGCGTCCCTCTTCGTCCGCTCGCGTGGTAAGGGTCAGATAGCGAGTGCGCAAGGGATCAATTGTTACTTCCGGACGCGGCACACTTGCTTCGGGAATCAGACCCGAAGGTACGTAGAGTGGATAGATTAAGGCGCCGGATTCGATTGTGGCTTCCAGGATCGCATTGAAGGGGACGAACGATTTGTTGTCGTCTCCGTCGGAAAGCACCACCACAGCGGTTCGTTCGCCCCGCAGCGGTTTGACGGTTTCAGCAAGCACGTACCCGAGCGCGTCGAAGAGTGCGGTTGCGCCGCCGGCATCGATGTCGTCGAGCTGCTTCGACAGCATGCTGCGGTCGGTGCTGAAGTTTGAAATCACCTGGATGTCGTCGCGAAAACTTATGATCGCAATGCGGTCCTGCGGGCTCGTAGTGTTGAGAAAGTCGCGCGCGGCCTTCCGAATAAAGTCGATGCGCTCTTCCACACTTCCGGAAACATCGAGCAACAAGACGAGGTTGAAGGGCTCCTGAGTCGGTACAACATTCGTAACGCGCCGCTCGACACCTTCCTCATAAACCAAAAAATCTTTCTCCTTCAAGCCGCCGATCGCGCGGCCGTTGCGATCAGTTACGCTGGCGTTGAATCGAAGTAACTGGGGCGCAACCGCGCTAACGATTTGTCCTGGTGCACGTCCCCTGCCAAGCGTGGGCTCGTTTTCGCGACCCGGCAGCGTGCGGGCATAGTCACCAAAGAGCTTGGGCGAAACTTTACGAATCGCGTCAATCAACTGATCGTCACCACTGCGAACAATGGCGCGAGCAGCCTCAGTCAGCGGTCGTTCTCGCAGATCGCTCGGCACCATGCTGGGATCTACGTTCAAGAGCACGACGCCACGCGCGGTCTGGAAGCTGAGCTCGACACGCTGTTCTTTGGGCGGCTTCTTTTCACCGAGCTTGCCCGAGAGGGAAAAGATTCCTCCCCGTTTCTCTTTCACGTCCGGCAGTTGCACATCACTCAAGTATCGGGGACGGCTGGCACTCCAAAGAAAGTTGAACTTTAAAGCTTCGAGCGGCACATCAGCGTGAATGGTTCCCGTGTTGGTGCGCACGGAAGCCGATTCAAGATTGCCGATTACATCAACGGCACCGGCTTCTCCTTCGACGGTCACTTTGGAGCGGACGGGAACGCGCACTACGAGGTCGATGCGATTGCGTTCGCCGCGGTCGCGTACTTCAACTTCGACTGAACCGCCCTTTACCTCGGTGGGAATATCCGCGGAATCAACCGGGGCGCCGGTGGAACTCGCTTCCAAAGTCACCTTCTTCACCAGCACCTCGACGGCAATCACGCTGACGCGACCATGACGGTTTTTTACCGAAAGCGAGACCACTTCCGGAGTTTCCAATTCGCGTGTGAAGCTTTGGGCGGTGGTTAAGGTCGCCGCCAGCAGAAGCACGGCTGAGAAGCTGATGAGCGAAAAAACTCGAGGGGAAAATGGGCTGCGCCTGGATCCTGGCGCGGGGCACTTCTGAAAAAGCATAGGTGTCGATCTTGCCTAGCTAAGCAGACAGGGTCAAGGCGGCGGAGTGTCAGAAGACTAAGTCCAAAGTCCAAAGTCCAAAGTCCAAAGTCAAAGACCAAAGATCAAAGACCCGTATCACTTGTCACTTATCGCCTGTCCCTTGTCACTCCCCTCAGTTATCATTGGGCATCTATTGTTCTTCAGTCTGTAGTTCCCGGCGAGGAGACGAGTTTGGAAACCAAAGCAGCCTCACGCGACGACAGGTTGTTCATCCGCAATCTTGTCAAGCACGACCCGCGCGCCGGATTCGCCGAAGATGTGCGTGCCGGGCTCTCGTCCCAACCAAAGCGGCTTTCACCAAGATATTTCTACGACGAGCTGGGTTCGCAACTGTTCGAAGCGATTTGCCTGCTGCCTGAGTACTACCTCACCCGCGCGGAGAACGAGATCATCGAACGGTACGCAGACGAGATCGTCGCTTCTGTTGAAGGCGACACCACGCTGTTGGAGATGGGTAGTGGCAGCGCGTCAAAAACCAAGCGCATTATCGAAGCGCTACTGCGCAAACAGCAGTCATTGCTTTTTATTCCCGTCGATATCTCGGCCTCGGCACTTGAAAGCAGTTCGCGGATTCTGCTTCAAAGTTTTCCCCAGCTACGCATCGAAGCTTACGCGGCGGAGTATTTCGACGCGCTGGCCAAGCTTGTCGAAAAGCCACGCGAACGAACGCTGGCGCTCTTTCTGGGTTCCAACATCAGCAACTTCGGCAGAGACGAAGCCCCTCGATTCCTGCGGGCACTTCGATCTGTCCTGCGCA
>JANNON010000010.1:0-2130 GCA_031399105.1 Blastocatellia bacterium
TTTGTAAACTCCGTCAAGGCCATCGAAGTCCGGAACAGCGCGGTTAAGAAGGCAGTCGCAGCAGCAGCCGGGTAAGGCGATGCACTTCGCGGCGAGGGAGCAACCGGAATTTTTTGTGACAGAGGCGAACAGCGTTTAAGGCGGGGCGGTCATTCAAGAGCGGTTCAAAGGCAGTGGTGGATGAGCTCGTTATAGCGCTCCATCCGCCGCCTAAAAGGGAGAGGCAAGCGGTGGTTCACAAAGTAGTTCAACGTCCCGGATGTGCAACTTTAAGGGGAGCGTAATCCCCTTCTAAAGAAAGGACAGAATGCAATGAAACAGGTTAAGACGACATTTGCCGCAGTTGCGGCTTCGCTCGTGCTTGCCACGGGCGTTTTCGCCCAAAGTACCGTCGTCACCGTCGACAACGAGCCCGCGCCCAGATTAATCGTGGAGCAACCGCTTCCCGGTCCGTTGGCCCGGGGGATAGTCTACATCCCATACCGAGTGGAGAACCTGCGCATACTACATTTGGGCGGCGCGGCCGCTAGCAAAGTGTCTCCGCGCGTCGGCCATCTGCATATCACCATCGACGATCTGCCTTGGTTTTGGGCGGACTACGGCCAGAGCAACACCATCATCCTGGGCGGCATGCCTCGCGGCCAGCACAAGGTGCTGATCGAGGTGGTGGATCCCCGAGGGCAACGTTTTCACGGGACAAACGGTGACGTTCAACTCGCCTGGCAAGGTGGTTCGTCCATGATCTACGCAACTGACCGCTGCGAGGGCGTTCGGGCTTTGCATTCCACTGAGATAGAAACGGGAAAGGATCTCGGTCGCGGTGGGGCCTTGTGCCCCTTCGTGCCTGAGGCCTTGGAGCGGAAGACTCTTTGGCTCGCTTCTGAACACATCGCCGACCGCGTTTGCCAGATGTGGTCCAGCTCATAAAAAGATACAAAACACTGTTCCTGCAAGCTCAACCGATTGATGGCGACGGCGCGAACTACAAGGTAATCGTCGTTGTGTTCACCGCTTGCGTTCTGACCGTGCACAGCGCCTCCTTGACGACTGTCGTGCAGCAACTTGCGGTGCCGTCGTATGTGGAAGATGGAATCCTATTCGGGCCTACGAAGACAACAAGGGGACTGCAATATACAACTCGGGATTCCGGCCATTCCAATCGCCTGTGCCGTTTCTATTCGTGAGGCAGGGAGTTATCAGCGACTGGAAGTTCTTCCTGGACAACGATGACTGGCTCAACCGTTGGGCGCATCGCTATGGAGAGTCCGCTGTCCGTGCTCTCGCTGAGGAACTCCGCCGCTTACCATGGCGCGCGAAGCGCGACTGATTCGAACAAGACAGTAAGGCAGTTTATCCACCTTCTTATATGATCAATACCTTGGTATCGACCGATACCTTCGTCCAATTTCCCTAACTTTCAACCTGTGGTGAACTCGCAATGTCACGCATTCGACTGAACGAAATCGTGGCGAAAAAACTTGAGAGGAAAAAGGAGAAGTAGCAATGCAGTTTTCTGATTTGTACGAAACGCGATCTCACCAGATCGTCCTGGCACTTATAGCAATCGCTCTGCACCTTGGCGCAATTCAATCCACCCCTGGGCAAAGTTATCGGTCGACGGTAGGACAAAAAGCGGCTGACGCTACGTCCAGCATGACACCGAGTGCGAACAAGGACGCAATCCGTCCGTTTCGCGTGAGAGTTCCGGAGACGCAACTCGTCAACCTGCGGCGACGGCTCACTGAGACTCGTTGGCCCAGCAAAGAGCTGGTCGCGGATCGGTCGCAGGGCGTGCAGCTCGCCACACTCAAAGAACTGGCCCGCTACTGGGCGACAGAGTACGACTGGCGCAAGGCCGAAGCAAAGCTGAACGCTCTCCCGCAGTTCGTAACGAAGATCGACGGCGTGGATATCCACTTCATCCACGTCAAGTCCCGTCACCCTAACGCGATGCCGCTGATAATGACGCATGGCTGGCCCGGCTCGGTCATCGAGCTCCTCGAGACCGTCGGTCCCCTGACCGACCCGACCAAGTACGGCGGCACCGCCGCCGATGCATTCCACCTGGTGCTGCCGTCCTTGCCTGGCTACGGCTTCTCGGGCGAGCCGGCCGAACTCGGCTGGGACTCC
>JANNON010000011.1:0-4912 GCA_031399105.1 Blastocatellia bacterium
CCAAAAGCTAGAGCTTCTTGAAGGAGGTCTCCACTCCAAGAGCTAGATGCGGTTCAGCAGTGCCTGCAAACCACGTATGAGGTTCTTCATGAAGCACTTACCTCAGACCAAGAAACGCTAGAACTGCCCCAACAACCACTACCAAGCCCACAATGTAAATTATGTTGTTCATTAGAAGTTCCCTTCGCGTGCAGGTTCAGATTTGCACAGGAGAAACATTTTCATGGGTGCTTCGGTTCCCACATAGGTCTCGTGCAGCGCGCAAGATCGGACTGAACCTGTTCCGACAGTACTGCAAAGTCTCGTGGCTGATCTCGATGCCCCGCTCGTGCAGGAGATCCTCGACGTTTCGGAGCGAGCGTGCAAACCGAATGTAGAGCATAACCGCCAGGCGGAAGATCTCGGGGCTGGTGCGAAAGTACCGAAAGGGGCTGCTTTTGGTTACCTTGGGAAGTTACGCGCTCGCCGCGCCCGCCTCAACATCCATCGCTCTGACAGAGCCGTTTCCCCAAATAACGAGTGCAGCAGATCAAAACGCAGCGCGCATGGAACCAAAGCGCCGCCCAACTTGTTAGGTTGCTGATGTCGCCATGAGAAGTGGCTTGTCTGAAGAGCCTTCACGAGTCTGGCACGTTACGGGCATTAGCGTTTCTCACATATGGAAATTCAACTGTGAATTATAAACTATTAGCAATGGCCACCACCCTTGCCTGTGGACCGGTTTTCGCGGTTCAAGGACAGGTGCTCACCCCACGTACTTTGATTTCTGAACTGACTTTCAGAATTGTTCCTGAAAATCAGTTCCTTGAGGTGGATTCGAAGAATGGCCAAGGTGACGACAAGAAAAAAATTCTAAAGGCTGACAAGAAGGCCGACGACAAAAGCAAAAGCATCAAAGTAGATGACAAGACCAAACGCTCAAAGAACGATCAGCTACTCGACTCTGATGCTGTTCTGACTGTGCCGGCACCTGAGGGTCGCGACATGATCCTATTGCTTGGAACCTTGCCACTCGCGCTCATCGGTCCGGATGTCATCTTTGCTGACGTTCCAGAAAATCGGCTTTTGACATATCGGAATTGTCCACCCGGCCTTGCCAAGAAGAATCCGCCCTGCGTGCCGCCAGGCCTCGCCCGGGCCGGTGTGAATTATGCGGAATGGGTGACGTATGACGATGGTCGTCTTGATGCGATCTATCGTGAAAGGCGTGATGCCTATTTAGATCAGGACGCGGTGTACGATGATGAGAGGTTGCTGCTAAACTCTTCCCAGATCGGGACCCTTTACAGGTTGCGTCCGGCGATTGCGGATGAGCGCTATGGACTGATCGACGGCCAGCCTGTGCGTTTGACGGATGAAGACAATTCAGTGCTTTTAAAGGTCTTTGACCGGGCGCAGATATACGAACTTCCCGAGGGTCTGCGGATTGCGCCTACAGCGGCTTTCACACAAGACGAGCTGCGCGAAACCTATAATTTGCCAATGCTAGCGCCCGGATACAACTATTCAGTAGTGAATGGTGAACTGGTGACTTTGGATGATGAATCGTTCGAGATGCTGCAGTTGATCCGGATCGCAAAAGCCGTGTTCTGATCGTCCTCGCGCCAATTCCCGCGTTTAAGGGTTTGGCGTCTTGGACTTGCAAGGCTCCAGATTTCGAATCCAGCTCGCGTTTTACTAGGCAGCTGGTTCTGAAGTGCAAGTTTTGCTAGGGTGCCCCCTTTCAAGTGTATTCGCGCAATGATACCAACTATCACTGCGTGCTTCGGTTGCGGACCGATGCAGTTGTTTGGGGAGAGTGAGGTGCCCCTAAATTTGTAGATGCTTTGACCCCTGACTTTGAGGCAAGACGCCGAGATGAGGACGAGGGGACAGCCCCATCCTGCGCAAGGAGTTTGCTCTCACAACGCCCTTGAACGCAATCGAAACCGATCAGCAGGTGCAGACAGTAGCCTAACTCAGCCGAAAATCTATTTACGTTTAGAGGACTAGCTCACGTTGCGATGCGGTAAGGCGGAAGCAACAACGTTGTCGACAGAGCAACACTCTGTCAGCATCGGCATCGGTCCTACATAAGTGTAACCCCGGCTGTGCACAGTCAAGATCATCCCCGGTGGCAAGGCCTTCCGAAGTTCCCAGATACAGATTTGAAGATTGATGTCCTCAACCGTCATGTCTGACCAGACCGCACAGATAATGTCCTTCTTGCTGAAGACCTTATTTGGCTTGGAAAGAAGGACCGACAACACTTCAAAGGAACGCGCCGAAAGGCGCGCGGAGCCATTCGGTCCGAGAACCGTTCGTTTTTCACGGTGCAACTGGCAGCATCCAAAGATGACGACTTCACCCATAAGTTGCATTATTAGCTGGAAAAAGCTCGATTGAAAACCCCGAAGTCTCGCTGGATGTGCTCACTGACACAAGCCTCTCTCGTCTTTCTGTATTGCCAGCGTTTCTAGTCGAGGACCAAACCACTTGCGCGCCGGAGTACTGTTTTCACAGAGTGCCCACTGTCACACTTTCTCCTAAGTTGGGTCTCAATGCTGCCTGCATCCTTCGACAATGCGATTTTGAGACGACGGGCGTTCCACATCTTGGTGTGAGCCCAGCGGCTTTGGAAGGGACAACCGAGGATCAGATGTCAAACAAGGTGAAGGCCAGTGCAGCTCTAAGCTTGTTTACAGCCTTTCGTCGCAAAGACGATGGTGCGGCAACAATTGAGTTTGTGCTTTGGCTACCGGTCATGGCATTCCTTTTAGGGCTCGTAGCGGATACAGCGATGATCTTTGGTGGGCAGGCGCAGGTATTGCGAGTGGTCCAGGACGCCAATCGCGCCACCTCAATCGGGCTCATTCGATCTGCCGAAGATACGCAGAGGGCGATCCTTGTTGGTATTGCGCAGATAGCGCCGAATGCCTCCGTCACAACTAGTGTTAACGGAGGCCTTATCAGCAGTACGGTGCTGATACCTGTCACCGATCTGACGGCAACGGGCCTGGTTGACGCATTCACGGATTTCAATGTGGCGGTTTTTGCCCAGCACTTGTCGGAGAGCTGAAATGCCTTTGCTCAAGCTTAAAACCTCTCGCGATTTTGTGAATGGCGAAGGGGGCGGCACAACGGCTTTTGGTTTGTTCATTCTTGCCGCCTCTCTTTTGGTCGGTGGATACGCCGTCGATGTGGGCAGCGTCATGACTGCACGGACCCAGCTGCAGATTGCGGCGGATACCGCCGCACATGCGGCCATTTTGACACGCGAAACCAAATCCGAAGGTGACTCTATCGCTGCCGCTCGCGACATTGCGCTTGCAAACATGCCGGCAAGTCTTTTCGGTACGGTCCTGCGCGACGCTGACGTGAAATTTGGACAGTTTGACCCGACGACCGGCTCTTTCATCCAAGTGGCAGGTGCTCGGGATGCAGTTTGGGTGGAAACCCGCCAACAGGCCGACAACGGAAATCCGATTTCCACCTATCTGCTGAAGCTGGTGGGGTTCACAGAATGGAACATCACAACACAGTCCGTCTTCGTCACTTACCACCCGACATGCCTCCGCGAAGGATTTGTGGCAGAGAAGGTCGTGGACCTGCAAAGCAACAATTCCTATGTCAACGGCTTCTGCATCCATTCGAACAGTTATGTCTCGTTGAACTCGAACAACTTCTTTGAACCCGGCACCGTGGTTTCGATGCCGGATAAGAATGATATCGAGCTCCCGAATTCAGGTTTCAAGACTAACATCGGCTTGCAGGAAGCTCTACATTCCGGATCGTGGAATATCCGCATTGTTAGCCGGATCGACGAGCTTATCGCAGACCTCGCGGTATATGGCAGCCGGCAGATGCCCGAGTATATCAACTCGGGTATTGCGGTTACTCTCGCCAATCGCAATGTTGGACAGGAACACCTGATCCCTGGCCGGCTTCACCGTTTCACATGTAGTGGCGGAGCGGCACTGACGATCAAGCAGAATGTGATCATGGATAGGGTCGTAATGCTCACCAACTGCAAAGTGAAATTTGAGCAAGGCGTGGTTCTGACCGATGCGGTTGTTGCGACAACGGACACATCTGCGCAATCAGTAACATCGGCGGCCAGCCTGCAGGTTGGACGAAACGATAACTGCGCCGTGGGTGGCGGCGCACAAATCGTAACGCTCGGTAGCATGAGCTTTCCTTCGGACCTTCAAATCTATGGGGGTCAGTTGCTTGCGGTGCAAAACATAGAGTTTTCGGCCAACGCCAATGGTATTCAGGGTGCGGCGGTTGTTGCTGGAGGCTTAATTTCTGGTACCAGCAACATGGAGATGGGCTTCTGCGGGACGGGCATGGAAAACAACTTCCATGCGGAATACTTCAAGCTGGTTTACTGAAACAGAGCTTTCCCAGTATCCATTCATTAGTGGTGGGTTTCTGTGGCACAATAATTGTTCGATTTCGATTCGCGTTTCTAGGCTCAGGACCCATTGAACTTCCTCTGGCGGCATGATTCAGCCTCCGCAAGAGTAGACCGATAAATGGGCAACCTTTTCTGGCTGACGGACGCGCAGATTGCGCGTCTGGAACCGTTCTTTACCAAGAGCCACGGTAAGCCGCGCGTCGATGACAGGCGTGTGCTTAGCGGCATAATCTTCGTCAATCGCAATGAGTTGAGGTGGTGCGATTCACCGAAGGAATACGGCCCGCCGAGGACCCTTTACAACCGGTGGAAGCGATGGAGCGACTAGGGGGTTTTTGCCCGGATGATGGCTGGGATGGCCGCCGAGGCCGCCGTTCCGAAGACGGTGATGATCGACGCGACCTATCTCAAGGCGCACCGCACGGCGACCAGCCTGCGGTCGAAAAAGGGGGGCCAGGCGACCAGCGGGGCCGTCTGATCGGCCGCACGAAGGGCGGCATGAACACCAAGCTG
>JANNON010000025.1:0-11829 GCA_031399105.1 Blastocatellia bacterium
CCTCGTCGAAGGTGTCTGGCACATCTGGATCGGCTTCGACCACATCCTGTTCCTGCTCTCGCTGCTGCTGCCAGCGGTGCTGCTGTGGCAGCGCACCATCGTCGTCAGTTACCAAGGGAATGTCAGTCGCTTTCACTTCAAGATAACGCGGCGTGGTCATCTTTAACGCTGCCGGGAGATTCGCCCAAAGTTGAAACCCGTGCATCCTTCCGGCTGAGTCTCCCTTGGGCATCTCCTGATGAATGATCCCACTCCCGGCGGTCATCCACTGGACATCGCCGGCCCCAATCGAGCCACTATTTCCCATGCTGTCGCCATGCTCGACTGTGCCTGCCAGAACGTAGGTGATGGTCTCGATGCCACGATGAGGATGCCACGGAAAGCCAGCCAGGTAGTCCTCAGGTATGTCATTCCGAAAATCGTCCAGCAGTAAGAATGGGTCGAAGTCTGACGTCTTCCCGAAACCGAACGCCCGGCGCAAATGAACACCGGCGCCCTCGAGTGTGGGCTTGGATTTAGCGAGTCGCTTGACGGGTCGTATGGACACTTGAGTTCTCCTGGTTTGATTGACGCGCAACGGTCTTCGAGCCGATCAGGCCGGTGCCTCCCAGCACGAGCATCGGCATTGTCAGTTTCGTTTCGGCAAATTGCCTCATTGTTGGCTGGGAAGATTGTGACGACATTGTGGATGCTATCGAACACGTCCGGTGACGGTTCTGAGCCAAACTCGTTGCTCACTCGGTGTACTTCGTCCCACTGGGTCCTAAGCCTGAAATCATCAGGACAACCGGTGTATTTCCGGTGCGCGCGAAATGTGCATCATTGGGCGGCTCTGTGTAGAAGCTGCCGGGAGGCAGTGCTTTAAGTTGCTTTTTGTCGAAATGAGATCCGTAACCAAAGTACCAGGTTCCCGAAACAACGACGGCACTTCGATCGTCCTGATGAGTATGAGCTTTGATCGTTGTGTTTGCGGGAACGCTAAGCTGAATTGTATAGGGACCAGGTTGATCTGGATCGCCCTTTAACACGCGCGTTTGGATTCCCGCAACTCCTGAGGTTCCTGTCCCCGCACTTTTCGGGGACAGAGCCTCAATCTCGGCGGGCGTAAATCGTTGGCGCGTAGAAATGTCCTGAGTCACAACCACGGTTGTAGCTATTGCGAGCATCACCAAGAGCTTGGCCACCATGAAAGGTCCTCCGATCTTGAAATCAAACAACACAAACCCTTCCGAACTACAAAACACCGCCGCGTTCTGTTTTATAAGTAAGCATAGCGTTCCGCCTTATTGTGATTTGTTTATGAATTCCACGAGTTGCGGAAGGACCTGTTGCGGCGCTTCCTCCATTAACCAGTGACCCGAACCTTTAACGACGACGCCATTCACATTCGAATTGACTAAGCGTGCTTGATCAATCAGAAACGTCCCTGAGGCTTTTTCGCCCGTGAGTACCAGCATCGGCATCGTGAGTTTGTTCTGCGCGAATTCGGCGAAGTCTTTTGCGTCCTGTTCAAATGCGCGAAACACTTCAAAGCCCGCTCGCATCGCGCCCGGTTGCGCGTACGACCCGGCATAAAATCTTCGATCAGCTTCAGGCACTGAGTGCTTTGGATCAGCCGCGAAATCATTCCAAAAGTGCTCGAAGTAAATGCGCTCACGTCCAGTAACCAACTTTAGCGGCGTCTCGCCGTAAAAATGAAAGTGCCAGAGGTCCCTTAACAGCCAAACAGTTTTCCAGTCGCCGACACCGGGAAGAAAAGCATCCATCAAAACAATCCGATCGACTTCGGCAGGATACTGAGCGGCGTACGCGTAAGCGACCATCAATCCGATGTCGTGACCGACGACACTCGCGCGCCGAATGCCGAGCGACGAAGCGAGAGCATGAACATCCTGGGCCATCGTCTTCTTATCGTAGCCGCTCTGTGGCTTTGCCGACTGGCCGAATCCTCTGAGGTCCGGCGCCACGACGGTGTGAGACTTTGCCAATTTGGCAATCAATGGTCGCCACATGTGGCTATTCTGAGCATAACCGTGTAGGAGCATTACCGGCTCACCTTTCCCGGCGATTAAATAATGGAGCCGGACCCCGTTTACGGTGGCAAAACGATCACTTATCTCGTTGCGCCTCTGCGCATGGGCCACGGCGTAGGTTGACAATAAGAGGACTAGAACTGAAGCGGTGGCATACAGAGCACGTGGCGTCATTGTTCGTCGGCACCCCTTTCCTGTTTTGCGATCGTTATGTTTTCGTGAGTCCTTAATTGCTAAACGGTAAACATTCATACTTTAGCCGTTGCTACGCCCGCGAATCCTGGAAAACAGTGCGCGAATTCCGCTCGGGCTTGGCGCCATTGGTAAGCGTCCTTCCTTGTCGGCAGCCTTGATCGCCGCCAACAGGGGTGCGATATCCATGATGTGTTCGTCAGAAAGACTGCGGTCATAGTCAGCTTCGATCTGCTCGCCACGGTGTTCTCAGTCGTATCGAGCTTGAATCTCTCGACATCCAAGCCGATGCGCTTTGCGTAGCGGAAGAGATCCTCGTCCTCCAGATGCCGCTGATGCGTGAATAATTCGTCGTGCATCTCCCAGAATTTTCCTTGCGCCCCGGCGGCTTCAGCAGCCGTAGCGGCCCGCAAAAAGTGCGGGTGCGTTCTCACGGTGGGAAAGTGCCGAAAGACAAAGCGCAGATCATCTCCGAGAAGCTTGCGGACTTGCTTAATGACCGGAAACGCCTGCCCACAGTAAATGCATTCGAAGTTCCCATACTCGAGTAGCGTTACTGGCGCTGTTGCCGCGCCTGAGGCATGGTCCCGTTCGGTTGCCGTGTTTTTAAGTCTGACTATTTCCGCGGAGCTCATTAGAACACCTTGATCAATTAGGGTTGCGACGCCTTTAAAGCAGTTCAGGGCCGGAAGAATTGCTGGTCCATGGCCTTGCGGAACGCTTCGTCTCCCACCTGCAGTCGCATTGCATAGGTTGCTTTTGCATCTTCACCAGCAACATAGCGAAGCTGATCTTTTCCGTCGGTCGCGGCTTCATACACTACTTCGGCAATTTGTTCAGGCGAAGAATATGTCTCCATCTGCTTTGGATCGGTGATTACACTCATTACCTTATCTACTAGTTTGTCATATGCCTCATGCCGGCCGGTGTCGAAAGAGCGGGTGAAGAAATCTGTTTTCATTCCGCCGGGCTCCACCGTCTTTAGTCCAATACCAAACTGTCTTAGCTCAAACGCCAGGCTCTCACTCCATCCTTCGAGCGCCCACTTCGTCGCATGGTAAAGCGAGTTAAAGGGAACAGTGATCAATCCGCCTATCGAAGTGGTGTTAATGAAAAGTCCGGCACCCTTCTCTCTGAAACAAGGAACAAAGGCTTTCGTGGTTCGGATCGCACCCATCAGGTTGGTGTCGACCATGCGCACGATTTGTTCGTCCGTAAGACCTTCAAGCGGTCCTGCCATGCCATAGCCGGCATTGTTGAAAACCACGCCCACTCCACCCATTGCCAGGGCTTCATCTACCGCACGTCTTATTTGACTGGGGTCGGTAACATCGAGTGGCAGCAATACAACGCCCGGCAGTTTATCGAGTTCTGTCTCCTTGTCTGGGTTACGCATGGTAGCGATCACTTTCCAGCCCTTCGACGCGAAGAGTTTGGCTGTGGCTCTGCCGAGCCCTGAGGAACTCCCGGTAATGAAGATCGTTCTTTGACTTTGCGTGCTCATAATTTCGTACCTCCATCAACTTGTAGTGCGCGCAGGTCGCGGTTCTCAAGCACTCGCTTGGGCGCACCTTCGCGAGCGACACGGATCATCGCGCGGCCCAGTTCTTCGGTGGTGATCATTGTCCCGGGCGCGAGCACCTGTAATAGTGGCCATAAAGGACGGGAGGCACCGTAAAGAACACGTGTCCACCGTGTCCTTGAAACTTCGCCGTGCATGGCCCGTAGCGCCCCGATGCGGAACATGTAAGCATTAGGAAACAACTCGAGCAGCGCGTTCTCAGTGCGACCTTTCACCTGTGCCCACATCGCCTTGCCTCCTGTGCCGGCGCCCGATACGTAGATGAATGTCATCGCCGGATTGATTCGCGCAAGGACCTTCGCCCAACCCAACGTTAGGTCGTAAGTTAGTCGGGTGTACTCAGTCTCGTTCATGCCAGCGGCCGAGACGCCGAGGCAGAAGAAGCAGGCGTTGTAACCTTGCAGCTCAACTGTCACACCGCCAAAGTCAAACATATCAGGCCGCCTCAATTCGCGGAGCTTTGGATGGGTTTGGGCGATTGAGTTGCGACCGATCACAAGTACGTTATCGACAGTCTCATCACGCAGACATTCCCGCAGAACGCCTTGACCAACCATGCCTGTGGCACCGAAGAGCATCACATTCATAACTGCGGTTGACCCCGCTTGCGCAATTCTTTGGCAGCTAAGCTAATTCTGACTACTCCAAGTTTAGATCGTGGGAATGGTTCCGCCGTCAATAACGTATTCGCTTCCAGTAATCGATGAAGCTCGATCCGATGCCAAGAATGCTACCAGTTCTGCCACTTCTTCAGGACGGTTCGGCCTTCCGAGCGGGATGCCGCCGAGTGAATCCATAATGCGTTGCCTTGCAGCATCCTGGCTGATGCCCGTTCGCTTTGCGATTTCGTTAACCATTCCCACAGCGGCGTCTGTCTCCGTGTAGCCAGGCGCAACTGAGTTGACGCGTATACCCTTCGGACTCACCTCTTTTGAAAGGCCTTTGCTGTAGTTTGTTAGAGCAGCCTTGGCTGCTGCGTAAGCAAGCGTTGCGTCAAAAAGCGGAAGTGTTCGTTGAATTGAAGAGATATGGATGATGACGCCTGAGCCACGTTCCAGCATCGATGGCAAAAACGCACGATCAAGACGGACTGCGGCGAAAAGGTTTGTATCAAACGCATGCTGCCAATCGTCATCGGACAACGCCAAAGCACCGCCACCCCGCGCTGCAGAACCCCCGACGTTGTGAATCAAGATATCGAGGCCTCCGAGTCGATCCATTACGGCGTGCACGACCTGATCGATTCCGGCACATGTACTCACATCTGCCTGAACGAATTGATCAGGCGCGCCGTCTGTGGGAACGGAACGTCCCATGGTGATCACCTTTCCTCCGTCGAGACTGAGACGCTGGAGTATCGCCTCGCCAATGCCTCTGGTCCCGCCCGTAACCAGAATTCGTCGGCCGTTAAACTCGCCGGCGGCACCTCGTGTTTGCGAATCGTGTTCGCCTTCGTTAACCACGTGCTTGATTTCCATTTCGTTCGTAACCTCACTGGCAAGGAAGCATTTTGCTTTTTCTTAAGTGGGTCGCAGTTCTCAAAGTCTCACCATGGGCAGCGGGTTCCACGGGTATCTCCGAAGTCGGGCGAGCTCCAACTGCACCAGTCGCTTATGAAAGCCTTCTGTCGGCCATGTCGCATAGATCTCCCTGATTAGCTCACGTGGCAAACCAAACGTGACCAGTCCTGCTGACACATCCACCAGGTCGGCGCGCCTAAGGGGTTCGACCAACCACTGCGGGTGTCTACGATATGGAAAAAGCTTGTGGTGCTGGAGAATCATCTCTGTAATCTCCGCGGACCATTCGTCTTGCCCGGTGCCAATCAAGTGAGCGCAGGCCAGCCCCACGGACGGCTTGAGATAATCGAAGGTATGGTGGGTCCAGATACCCAAGTCATGAAACGCGGCGGCAGTCGAGAGCTTTTCCAACTGCATGAACTCAGCCGGAAAGAGCGCAAGGCAAAAGTTGACGACGCGATACGTGTGGTTCCGGTAGGCCATAAGATCCGCGCCGAGGTCAGCGGAGTGCATCTGGATCACTCGTTCAATAATAGGGAGCTCCGTGATCAGCGTTACCCCTCCCGATCGCATTACACCCGGCCGCGAGTTGAAGCCCCGGGAAGTTACCCTTATTGGGTAGCTGGCGGATAATTCTTACTTTGTCTCGCTTGGAACTAGGTGCCGTACCGCCGGCAACCATGGCCATCAAGCAAGTCGGAGTTGATCTCGTCTGGCATTCGTCGTTGACATCCCGTGCCGTAAACCTCGTTTTCAATACCTTACCCTCACCCACTTACGCTTGATGTCCGGGTGCCAACCACCGCGCTACATTACTCACGTAGGTCTTAATGTCAGCGAGTTTCTCCGGCGTCCGTCTGATCTGATCGCCTGGTGGCTCGGTCAGAAAGGTAGGACACCCGCTCGCGATGTCCCAGTTATAATCAACAAGATGATGAAAGCTTGATTCTGCAATCGCGCGTCCTAGTGCGTTGCCGTGAGCGTCGCGGGCGCTCTCAAACGCCACAATTGAGTTGAAGGTTCGTCCCGTAACTTTGCTGGTTCCGGTTGCAATAACATTCGCGTGATTCTGATCTTCCGGAACGCCCACCGCACCTTCGTGAGGGTGCGCCGGGAAATATTCAATCACACCTAAGTTGTTCTTCGGATTTAGAAGCAGCTCGTGGACGGGCTTGACTGCGGTGATCTTCTGATAATCACCGTTACTGCCTGAGTGATAATTGGGCCACGAGATGTTCTGCGCACCCAGGTCATCCCGGGTGTGACGAGACTCATCCGGTTCAGGCTGTTTGGTGTGGAAGAAATGAGCGGAGCCCACGCCTCCCAGAGTGCAAAGTGAAGACCCGAGATCCTGGTGATCCCTGGTGGACAAAAGCCCACCGCCTCTTTGCCGAAATCGCGTGATGGCCTGACAATCTGCGTCCGTCAAGCCGTTGCCCGTATCCACCGCGAACAACCAAAGCTCATCGAAGTCGGTCTTATCGAGCACACTTAGTACTGTATCGTTACCTTCACCGTTTACTTCACGATTGCGAGCCGTCACGTTGCAGATTGGCTCTCCGCTTTCATCGGTGAGCGAAACAAGATGTTCACGCAATAATGAAAATCGATCGATGTTCCAATCGTCTGCGATCGCCGGAATAGTGGTTTGTAACAGAATATTAATCGGGCTGCCCATAGTTGCTTCTCCCGGACGCGACAGTGATAGCTTCGCACCAGGCACCGTCCCATTTGTCGCCCCTCCAAGGGAGAGATCATTAAAGAATTATTTCTGTTTGCTGGTGGGGTCGCCACCTTGTTGATGCTGATCGGAGCGACCTGCGGTCGTATTGTCAGCCTTGAGATGGAAGGTATCCTCTTCCAACGTGTCCTCGCCTGGGTCATCCGTAGTTATCAGTAATTCCATATCTTCTTCGCTCATTTGAACCTCCTACAACTGCCGTAGCGTTGCCTACTCGCCCCTGAGCCAAAAGTTTTATTCTTCCCGAGTGCCGACGGAGGGCGGTCGGGCCGTTGCCCTTACCGGCATCAAAGTTGTTCTCAGGGCGTCGCTCCAAGCGCGCCGCACCATTCATCCGTCAACGATCCGGGAAGTGACTCCAAAAGTAATTCATCAACGTAACACCAGCCCCATTCTTCACCGGGTTCAAAGGATTTGATTAAGGGGTGATTGGTTGAATGAAAATGCTCGGCGGCGTGCTTGTTTTTTGAGTCGTCGCAACAACCCACGTGACCGCAGGTGACGCAAAGCCGCAAGTGAAGCCATGCGTCACCTATTTTCAAACACTCTTCACAGCCGTTCGGGGTTTTCGGAGTAACATTGCCAATTTCAAACAAATGCGAACAGCAGTTCATTGTTGTAGTCCTCCAATGTCTGGGTTGACGGGGCGGTGCGAATCAAGCATCGTCCGCCGGATCATTCTAGTTGAGAAACGCACCCCCGCTGCTCGCGTGCGACTTGTTGGGCGGCGCCGATGCATGGCACGACCAAGCGCTCGCCAACTCAGGCCCTGTGCTTTTTCAAAAAATCGATCATCTTCTGGCTGGATTGTCCCACCTCGATTAGATAGCCATCTGGATCTCGCATGTAGCATCTCGTCTCCCAGCCATGGTTGTCGAGCGGCTCGGTCAAGAAGTGGACCCCCTTTGCCTTCCATTCTTTGTAACAAGCCTGTATGTCGGCAACCCGCAGATTTATGAAGCTGTTTACGGTATTTAGATCCTGCGGGGCCTCAAGGAACACTTCGGGCTTATCAGGCGTCGGGCCTCCGCCCGAGTTGAGAATGATCCACGAATTAGCCAACTTGATGTAACAAGGATTCTCCGGTCTTACTACTTTCCCTCCAAGGATTCCAGCGTAGAAGTCCCTGGATTTCGCCTGATCCTCTACGGTCAAGAAGTGCGTGACGAAGAAACCGTCTTGGGGAAGTGGTGCGTCTGGCAGATTCATACGACCTCCACTAAGTGAATTAAATGGTATCGGAACTCTCGTTTCGGCCCGAAACCAGTCTTCCTCCGGTGAACCAAGAGATAACCACCAGTTGTTGGTGAAGCGCCAAACCCATCAGATAGCGGCGGATTGCGCTTGTATTACGGAAACACGCGCGTCGATCCAGTCGGTGATGTCCGCCATCACAAGCTCCTTATCAACATCATTTAGCAGATCGTGATAGTGTCCCTCGTAAAGTTTCAGAGTCTTGTCTGTCGAGCCGGCGTTGTCGTAAAAGACCTGGCTACCACTCGGGTTCGTCGCCTTGTCCTCCGTGCCGTGCACAATTAGTACGGGAAGTTTGATGAGGGGAAATTCATCATTCAGCCGGCGAGCGGCATCTATCATCACCACGGAAGTCTGCACCGGCTGAGACTCGCCCTGAATCAGCGGGTCATTGTTCATTGAATCGACAACTTGCGGATCTCGGGAGAACACTTCGTTCTTCAAGGGGAATACATGGGTGTGTTTGGTGATGTAACTCAATCCCTTGATAAACGAAAGAACGAGATCGGGTACCGGCAGATCGTATGCGAAGCTCTCACAGACTAATCCGTCGATCTCCGATTGATGGTCAAGTGTGTAAATGCACGAAACGACACCACCGGCGCTGTGACCGAGAATGAACACCGGCAACCCCGGGTTTTCTGATTTCGCGGTTCTGACCAGCGTCGCCACGTCGTCGGTATAATCTTCGATCTTTTCGACATAATAGCGCTCGCCTTCGGAACGCCCGCGCCCGCGCAAATCGATCGCATAAGCGGCCAGATCTCTCGCCGCGAATTGCTCGCCGACCCACAGATATTGCCCGCTATGCGAATTAAACCCGGGGACGATAACGACCACGCCCCGTGTTTTCCCAGCGGGCTGCCACGAGCGAGTAAAAATCTTCTGTCCACCAACTCCTTCGAAAGTTGATTCCTTCATTTCTTCCATCCTCCTTACTTCGAATTGGCAATCTCCGATACGGTCCCGGAGTTAGTTTGCGGTTCGGTTGTCTTCATTCTGGTACCGGCACTAACACCGGAGCACCCTTACCTTTAATGAACCACACAACGAACTTTGCGGGCTTGGTACTGCTTGCGTTCCTACCCACGACATGGACATCTTCGGGGCCTTCATAAAAAGTCTGACCTGGAGTCAGCGTCACTTCCTTTCCACCTTTCACTTGCATGATGATCGAGCCCTCCAATACGTAGATGAACGCATGTGCATCATGCCGGTGAATGGGATCCACGGCTCCCGGTGGATAGTCCACTGTGATCATCAACACTTCTTTGCCGGGCAACTCGGGCAGGTCTTTCGAAGTGAGCGACGTCACCGACGCATGTGGAGTCTGACTGCCAACGGGGTGTTGGGCCATCAGCATGCCCGGAATAAGAAATAGTAAAACCAACATTAGTTTCATGTTCTTCATGTTTACCCTCTCGTTCTGTTTGCAAGTCTAAACGGCCCAAGCGACCCTGGACTTCGAGACGCAACGGCAACTGGTAACACCATACTCATCACCCGCGCGTCGCCGACTTTCGTGTGCCGCCATTGACTAACCCTCAGCTCCGTTGTTATCACCCCTGAGCTTGAGGGGAACGTACTACCTCGACGGAGCAGTGGGCGCGCGCCGCGACTGCTGCGGAAACGCTACCCAAAATGAACCTTTCAATTCGGTCGCTGAAACCTGTCGCTCCTGTGAAGATGCAGTCGGCACCAAACTCCTCGGCGCGCCGGACAAGCACTTGCTTCGGGTCGCCGCTGTCAATTACAGATGAGAGGGTCACGCTCTGGCCCAACCCGGCGCGAAGTTGTTTCAGAGCTTCTGTGACCGCCGCTGTTGCATGACTACGCTCCTCTGCGGTTAGTTCATCAACAGAGTTGTTAACTCCTGGAATAAGCAGAGAATCTGGGATTGTCGTCATCAGATCGTCAGCGACCACGACGCGCACTTCATTTCCGGGTGTCCAATCGCGACCCGCAACTTCACGCACGGCCATCTCTGAACCCGGCGACCCATCTATTCCTATGATGATGCGACTGGGCTGAGTTGCCAACGCCCGTTGATGCACGCCCGATGCGCACGGAAGTCGGCGCTTCAGTTAAGACTTTTTGCGACACACTGCCCAACACAAACCTGCTGACTGCTGTATGTCCATGCGACCCGACGACGATCAAGTGGGGTTGCCACTCGTCCGCGCGATTAAGCAACTCAAAAGCAGGAGAGCCGTTGACCACCCCGGTGCTTACGTTCCAACCGGGAAAACTTTGCTTCACACGTTTTTTCCCGCGCTCAGCCCGCTCTTCCGCTTCGACCATGACAGCTGCGGCATGTTCGCGGGCCCGTTTGAGACCCGGTGGAATCTGTAGAGGAAAAGTGTCGTCAAGCCTGGTAATCCCCCGCGAGACAAACTGTCGATCGCAATATCAGCAGCCCCTGAACCGTCGTAAGCGATTAGAATTCTCATCCCTGAATTCACTTCCCCGCTTACTCCTTGAACGGGGAGTTCAGCAAATAGTCCACAGTTGACACAGCCTTGTAGCCGGGCACAAAGCGCTCGCCAAAATCGCGCGCGAAGTTATCGTAGGTTGTCGTCGGGCGGGTCTCGGCAAGCCCGCAGATGGCTTGTGTGAATCGTTCCTTCATTCCCAGCCGGGGAAACGCTTCGACGATGGCGGCCACCTCAGCACCGGTCAACGCGTCGTAACCCCAGCCACCCCAATCGAGCCCGATGCCCATCGTGGCCAGAGCGATCTCGGTCTCTTTGTAAAGTGCGATGGAAGGCGTGGAGTTGAGCGCAACCCCGTCCCAGATCAGCTGGGCGCGACGATCGTCCATACCCTCATTTCGAGCGAAGGTACGTGCCGCATTCGCTCCCTCCACTTCAAATCGCAATGGGCCATTGAAGGCTTCTCCTAAACCCAGGTCATGCAGAATCGCGGTCACGGCCAGAACCTCGGCGTCATGCGCAGTCTGATTGCGTTGGGCGAGGAGCGCCGCAAAAAGCCACGATCGCATTACGTGATTGAATAGGTAAGGCTCAGACCGCTCGCGTACAAAATCTATCGCCCGGGAAATCAATGGCGTGTCAGGCACCGAGACGCCAGCCAGTAAACGGGTGGCGACATTGGATTCTGCTTTCTGAGCAATTGCAGTCATTTCACGCTCTCCTCTGCCCAACGTACATTTGCTTTCAAAGACGGAGCCCATGCCTTTAAACGCAATCACGGGCCCGTCATATCTTCGGCCACCGGACAAGGTCATCGATCACGCCGCCGCCGACTTTTGCCCTGCGATGAACGTCAGCAGATCAGCGTTGATTTGGTCTGCATGGGTTGTCGGCATACCATGCGGAAAACCGGGGTAGAATTTCGTCGTGGCATTCTTGAGCAGCTTGGCGGAAAGAGGTCCGGAATCAGCAAAAGGCACGATCTGGTCATCCTCTCCGTGCATCACCAGGGTCGGTAGATCGATCTGTTTGAGATCCTCAGTGAAGTCTGTTTCCGAAAATGCCTTGATACAGT
>JANNON010000852.1:0-1633 GCA_031399105.1 Blastocatellia bacterium
CCAAGCGACTCTCATACGTTTGCCTTCAGCAATGCTCAGCGTGTCGAACTTGAGTTCTGCGACAGGTGTCCAGCTTCTTCCGTCATCGCGTGAGTAATCAGCGCCGGTCGGGCCAACCGCGATAATGCCCATCGCTCCAGAACTCAACGGAACATAGGCCACGACGGATCTGTAACCCGATAGACCGGGCACCAGTTTCCAGGTTTCACCGCCGTCATCGGTCACGGCCAGATTGTTGATTGCTTCGTTCTCTTTACGATAGTCGCCGCCAACTATCACGCCGTGTTTCTTATCACGAAAGGCGATCGAAAAGATTCCGGATGATGGGCCTGAGCTAATAGGCGTCTCGACAACTTTCCAGGTGCGACCGCGATTGGTGGTTCGCACTACGCGAGATTTCGCCGCCGCTCCTGTCGCTATCCAGGCGTGGGTGTTTCCCGCGATCGCGATGTTTGTGCCGCTGGCTGCAAAGGCGCCCTCATTCTCGAGCGCCGGCGGGAGTGAAGTTGAGGGCACGCGTTTCCATTCGGCGCCACCATTTTCAGTCATCAGGATGTAAAGCTTGCCATCGACCGAGTCGCCGATCGCTATGCCGTGTTTCGCGTCCCAGAACGACATCGCGTCGAGAAAAGCCTTCGGGTCGTCATTTTGGAATTGGCGTGCCCAAGTGGCGCCGCCGTCCGTGGTCTTATAGATGCGCGACGCGGGGCCGTTTCCGATGGAGAGCACAAAGGCGGTCTGTTCGTCTATCGCATCGATATCGCGAAAATCCAGTTGCTCGGTGGTCACGGTTAACCTTCGCCAGGTCGCGCCGCCATCAGTTGTGCGCAAGACCGTACTTTCGGCGCCGCTGGCCCATGCCACCCGAGTGTTGACGGTGCTGACTCCACGAAGCCGCGCTTTCACGCCGCTGGGTTGCGGAATCACTTGAGGAGTTTGCATAAGAACCGCGATCGTCAGAAAGAGAAGCATTGGCGTTGGATCCTTGTAAGCTTTGCACAGAAAGTGCACGCAGAATTGTCGCTGAAGGTTACGTCTCATTCACCCCAACCTTCAGGTTGGGAATCATCGAACCAAATAAAGTTTGAAACCATTTCAATGGTTCCGCTGCTTAACAGAATCAAGGCCTGGCGTTTAAAAAAAAAACCAATTCATTGCAATACTAGAACTTCCACACTTCCAAAATCTTCGTGAAGCTCATTGCCTGCGGACACGTGCTTTTCAGTTGAGTCGGAACGTTCCCTGCTTCAGCGGGTGAGATGTGCAGGGCGATTATCTGTTTGGGCTTGAACTGGCTCTGCACGAATGTGCATCCACGCGCCGAAAGCAGATACCAGTAGGGAATGAATGCGACGTCAATGCCTTCCTGTGCCAACTCGAAGCTTGCGAAGTTCTCCTCCGTCATGTCCGCATCGCCAAGATGCAGGAACTTCTTGCCATCAAGATCGACCACATGGCCCAGATTCTGGATCCAGCTAAAGTGAGCACCTCCGTGCCGAAGTCCGAGAGCTTTCACTTTTATCCCGGCAGTTTCAAAAGTGGCCTGGCTCTTCCACTCGTGCTTGAGCCGCTTAACTCGCGTTTCAACCTTTGCGAATTCCTTGAAGTCCTTTTGCACGGCATCAACGATCTG
>JANNON010000855.1:0-10086 GCA_031399105.1 Blastocatellia bacterium
GGAGCAAACGTCACCTGGAATCTGGCTGGAGCCACTCCCGGTTACCACCGCGCGTTCGTAGACATCGATACCGGCAGCGGCGATGAACTCTGTCAGGCTTTTTCATCAGTAACAGTCCTGGTCAACAGGTGTCCACCGCCAGCGCCAGTGTGCCCGACTGTAAATATCTCTTGCCCCGATAACCCGGTACTTGGACAGCCGCTCGATTTCACGGCCACCGCGACCGGTGGCTCAGGCCCACATATTTATAACTGGACCGTGTCTGCAGGAACTATCATTTCCGGCCAGGGAACCAACTCAATCAAAGTCGATACGACCGGACTCGCCGGAGCAACGGTAACCGCAAAGCTCTCAATGGGTGGCTATCCAATGGATTGTTCCGCCACCTGTGTCGTGCAGTTCCCAGTTCCAATCGAATGCCGCAAGTTTGACGAGTTCCCCGACATTGCCCGTAACGACGAAAAAGCACGTCTCGATAATTTCGCGATCGAACTACAGAACGATCCTTCGTCAACCGCTTACGTCATCGTTTATCCCGGTCAGCGGGGCCGGCCCGGCGATGTTCAGAACCACACCACGAGAGTGGTCGACTATCTGATGAACTCGCGCGGTATCGATTCTCGACGCATCGTTACGCTCGTTGGTCCACCACGATCGGAACTGATGGTGGAATTGTGGACTTGCCCGCAAGGCGGCAAGCCACCAGTTCCCTAATCAGCAACAAACTTAATCAATCCAAGCCGGCGAGCTGCTGCAGAAGCGCTCGCCGGTTTGCTTTTATTCGGCGGGAAGTTCGCGACGAACTTCGGTGGGACGCTTGTCCTCTCGCATTCCTTTGAACGACGGGTGACGAATCACACCATCGGCGGTCCATTCCGTAAATTCAACTTCTCCGACTAACTTCGGTTCACTCCAAACCGCATCGCGCAGCCCTGGATCTTTTGGCATAACAGCGAATGGGGTTGTCGCTCGCGAGTTCAGATCAAGTCGCTTTTGTAGGGCCAATCGCTGCTTGATGCTAAACCCAGTTCCAACTCGGCCGGCATAGACGAGTTTGCCCTTCTCATAAACTCCGAGTGCGAGCGATCCGAATCCCGGGAAGGCTTTCTTTGAAGGCGTGTATCCCGCGATCACGAACTCCTGCCGCTGATTACATTTCACCTTGATCCAGCTCCGAGTTCGAGTTGATTCGTATTTCGAGTTGGCGAGCTTCGAAACGATCCCTTCAATGCCGTACTCGCAGGCCTGCTTGAAGAATGCGTCGCCGTTGCCCTCGACATGATCGCTATACTGCAATGGACTGCGTTCGCTAATCGATGAAAACAGTGACTGTAAGGCTAGCTTGCGCTCGATTAGCGGCGTGGCAGTCAAGTCGTAACCGTTGAGATAGACAAGATCAAATATCTGAAAAACGAATCCCGAATCTCCTGTCTTGATCGACTGCTGTAGTTTTTGAAAGCTGGCGCGTCCCTTCGCATCAAGCGCCATGACTTCGCCATCAAGCACCGCCGATGCTGCCGGAAAGTCCTTCAACGCCCTCGCGATGTTTGAAAACTTTGTGGTCCAGTCCTTGCGGTTTCTGGTCCATAACCGGACTGCGCCCTTGTTTAAGTGACAGAGTAGTCGGTAACCGTCGAACTTCAACTCGTGCAACCACTCATCGCCTTCCGGAGCTTCGGGAGCCAGCGTTGCCAACTGCGGTGGAATGAACTCCGGCATAATTCGCTTCCGAGCATTGGGAAGTCGGGCAGGATTCAGTTTTGGCATAGACGGATTGTATAACGGGCTGGGCATCGAGCAGGATGCTGATCGATGAAGTCAGTACCGAAACGCGGTAGCGTCGGGTCTTGGGTTCCAATCTCAAATTCACCCGACGCTACCGCGTTTCGGTACTGACTTTCTTAAGAATCCGCAGACACAAAAAGACCGGCAGGGTTTAGACCCACGCCGGTCCTTTTTTTAGCGTTCAGGAGCTCTAATTATTCCTGCCCGTCGTTCGAGCCTCCATCACCATCACCCACCGTCGCTACCAATGGGGGACGAGTTATAGGAGTCGGAATGTCGTGACCACCGACAATATCGGGAAACTCATCGAGCTCGCGCTCGCGTGCCTGATCGATCGTTTCATCACGGTCAACATCCACGTTGCGGTAATACTCCATGCCCGTTCCGGCTGGAATCAACCTTCCCATGATGACGTTCTCTTTCAAGCCGCGCAGGTAGTCAATCCTGCCTGAAATCGCAGCCTCAGTAAGCACGCGCGTCGTCTCCTGGAATGACGCGGCGGAGATAAAGGAGTCGGTTGAAAGCGACGCCTTCGTAATTCCCAGCAACAGCGGCTCGGCCTGTGCGACTTCGCCATCAGCCTGACGCACGCGTTCGTTCTCATCAGTGAAGCGGAAACGATCAACCTGCTCCTCGAGCAGGAAGTCTGTGTCGCCAACTTCCTTGATCTTCACCCAACGCAACATCTGTCGAACAATCACTTCGATGTGCTTGTCGTTGATGTTCACGCCCTGCAGACGATAGACCTCCTGGATTTCATTGACGAGGTACTCTTGCAGTCGCTGCATTCCCAGTACACGCAGGATGTCGTGCGGATTCAGTGGGCCGTCCATCAACGCCTCGCCGGCGCGTACACGATCGCCCTCCTGTACGTTGATGTGGGTGCCGCGAGGAATGTCATAGTCCCGTTCCTCGGCGTCATCACCGGTGACAATCAACTTGCGCTTACCTTTGGAAATTTCACCCAGCTTAACGATGCCATCGATCTCAGACATGATTGCCGTTTCACCTGGCCGGCGAGCTTCAAAGAGCTCGACCACGCGCGGCAAACCGCCGGTGATGTCTTTGGTCTTGGTCGTTTCACGTGGAATCTTTGCAATGATGTCGCCGGGCTCTACATTGTCCCCGTCGTTCACCATCAGGTTCGCACGTACCGGCATCTGGTAAGTCTTCAGCATCTTGTTGCTGGCGTTGCGAATTTCCAAACGAGGCTGTTTCTTCTCGTCAGGCGAATCCTTAACGACCATGCGAGACTGGCCGGTTACTTCGTCAACCTCTTCGTCAAACGTCACGCCTTCCTTCAAGTCCTGGAACTTAACGTGACCGGCAACCTCGGTAAGAATTGCGAAGGTGAACGGATCCCAGGTCGCCAACAATTGGTCCTGCGTAACGCGGCCACCGTCTTCGACGAGGATGTGCGCGCCGTAAACGATCTGGTAACGAGCTACCTCGCGACCGCGATCGTCCATGATGAGCAACGAACCATTGCGGTTCATCGCAATGCGCTCTCCCTTTCGGCTCTTGACCGTTTGCAGCTCAAGATACTTCACCGTTCCATCCTGCCGAGCTTCGTGCTTGGAAGATTCTTCCAAACGCGCGGTACCGCCGATGTGGAAAGTGCGCATCGTTAACTGGGTGCCGGGTTCGCCGATTGACTGTGCAGCAATGACGCCGACAGCTTCACCGATCTCCACCGGACGACCAGTCGCCAGGTTGCGACCGTAGCAGGAGATGCAGCAACCACGGCGTGACTCGCAAGTCAGCACCGAGCGAATACGAACGCGCTGCACACCTGAACGTTGAATCTCAGAAGCCAGGCTCTCGTCAATCTCCTGATTTGTTTCGACGATGACTCGGCCTTCAACCGGATCGATGACGTCTTCAAGCGAAGTACGGCCAACGATGCGATCGCGCAAAGACTCGATCTCCTCGCCGCCTTCAACAATGGCGCTAGCCGGAATGCCGCGCAGGGTGCCGCAATCGACTTCGCTGATGATGACATCCTGAGCCACGTCAACCAGCCGCCGGGTCAGATAACCCGAGTCAGCGGTCTTCAGAGCAGTGTCAGCCAGACCTTTACGCGCACCGTGCGTCGAGATGAAGTACTGCAGCACGTTCAGGCCTTCGCGGAAGTTCGCATGAATAGGCGTCTCAATGATCTCGCCCGAAGGACGAGCCATCAATCCGCGCATGCCAGCGAGCTGGCGAATTTGCTGGGCGCTACCACGCGCACCGGAGTCGCTCATAACGAGAATTGGATTCAGCTCGCCTGAGGACTTCTCACGTTCGTCCATCGCCTTGAACATTTCCTTGGCCACTTTGTCGGTTACTTCCGACCAAATCGCGATGACTTTGTTGTATCGCTCACCGTTGGTGATAACGCCGTCGAGATACTGCTGTTCGACGTTGATCACATCGTCTTCTGCTTTCTTGACCAGGCCCTTCTTTGCATCCGGCGTCACCAGATCATCGATGCCAATCGAGATGCCGGCCTTGGTGGCATAAAGGAAACCAAGCGTCTTCAGGTCATCCAACATCTTCACCGTCATCTCGTGACCGAGACGAATGTGCGAGTAGTTGACAAGGGACTGCAGACCCTTCTTCTTCAGCGTACCGTTAATAAAAGGCAGACCAGCAGGAATCGAATCGTTGAAGATCACGCGACCCACCGTCGTGTTGATCACGCGGCGAACGTCGTCCTGCACGGCGGCGCGGAGGATGTCCTGAGGATCGTGTTCCTGAGTCAGGTCAATCAGATCGCCCTGAATGCGCAGCTTGATTGGCGTCTGCGTCGTTACCTCTTTTGCATCGAGCGCGAGCAGAACTTCCTCAAGTGAAGCAAACACGCGGCCTTCACCTTTAGCGCCCTGCTTGTCGCGCGTCAGGTAGTAAATTCCGAGCACGATGTCCTGTGACGGAACGGCGATCGGCTGTCCGCTCGCCGGACTGAGGATGTTGTTGCTGGAAAGCATCAACACGGCAGCCTCGATCTGCGCTTCCGGACTGAGCGGAATGTGGACCGCCATCTGGTCACCGTCGAAGTCGGCGTTGAATGCCGTGCACACGAGCGGATGAATCTTGATGGCCTTGCCCTCAACCAGCACCGGTTCAAACGCCTGAATACCCAGACGGTGAAGTGTTGGCGCGCGGTTAAGCAGCACAGGATGCTCGCGAATAACTTCTTCGAGGATGTCCCAAACGACCGGCTCCTGACGCTCAACCATTTCCCGCGCTTGCTTGATGGTCGCGGCATGTCCCTGTTTTTCGAGCTGGTTGTAGATGAATGGCTTGAACAATTCCAAAGCCATCTTCTTAGGCAAACCGCACTGATGCAGTTTCAACTCTGGGCCAACCACGATCACCGAACGGCCCGAGTAGTCGACACGTTTGCCCAGCAGGTTCTGTCGGAAACGTCCCTGCTTACCTTTGAGTGTTCCGCTGAGCGACTTGAGCGGGCGATTATTTACGCCGCGCAACACGCGACCGCGACGACCGTTGTCGAACAACGCATCGACAGCTTCCTGCAACATGCGCTTTTCATTGCGTACGATGACTTCCGGAGCGCGCAACTCCATCAGCTTCTTCAAACGGTTGTTGCGATTGATTACGCGGCGATACAGATCGTTCAAATCTGAGGTCGCGAATCGTCCGCCATCGAGAGGCACCAACGGGCGAAGCTCGGGTGGAATAACAGGAATCACATCGAGAATCATCCAGTTCGGCTGATTGCCGGACTTTAGAAAGCTGGTCGCAACTTTCAGTCTCTTGGAAAACTTCAACTTCTTCTGCTGCGACGTCTCTTCACGCATCCTCTTGCGCAATTCGATGGCGAGCTCTTCGACCTTTACTGCCGCGAGCAACTCTTTAATCGCCTCGGCTCCCATCTTCGCGACGAACTGACCGGGAAAGTCGCGCACTAGTTCGCGATATCGCTCGTCGGAGAGCAGCTCCCGTTCCTTGATGCCCGTCACGTCGCCCGGGTCGATAACGATGTAGGACTCGAAATAGAGCACCTTCTCGAGTTCGCGCAACGGAATGTCGAGCAAATGCCCAATGCGCGAAGGCAGGCCTTTAAAGAACCATACGTGCGAGCATGGGCTGGCCAGATCGATATGACCAAGTCGCTCGCGGCGCACCTTTGCCTGCGTCACCTCCACGCCGCACTTGTCGCAGATGACTCCGCGATGCTTCATGCGTTTGTACTTCCCGCACAAGCATTCCCAATCGGCTACCGGACCAAAGATGCGAGCACAGAACAGGCCGTCGCGCTCAGGCTTGAAGGTGCGGTAGTTGATCGTCTCAGGCTTCGTAACTTCTCCATGTGACCATTGGCGAATCTTTTCCGGCGACGCCAGTGAGATTCGAATCGCCTCAAAGTCTGGAGCTAACTGTGTCTTTGCTTCTTGTTGAAATCGAAACATCTTTTCTCCGGTAGGAAGTCCAGGTCCAACGTCCAACGTCCAATGCCTGCTAAGTCAAAAGGACTTTGGACATTGGAGGTTGGACGTTAGACAACGCTTTATCCCTCGACTACGCTCGGAATGAGCGCTTCGCCGACACCTTCTTCACTGGCCGCGGCACCGTTCCCGGGGACCTTCTTATTGATCAGCTCAACGTCAAGACAGAGCGATTGCAGTTCGCGAACGAGTACGTTGAACGACTCCGGTAAGCCCGGATCAAAATCCGCCTCGCCCTTGACGATAGCCTCATAAATCTTCGAGCGTCCGGCGACATCGTCTGACTTTGCAGTCAGGAGTTCCTGCAGAATGTGGGCAGCGCCATACGCCTCGAGCGCCCACACTTCCATCTCTCCAAACCTCTGGCCGCCGAACTGAGCCTTACCGCCGAGTGGCTGTTGCGTTATCAGGCTGTATGGCCCAATCGATCGAGCGTGAATCTTGTCGTCCACCAAATGCGACAGTTTGAGCATGTAGATGTAGCCAACTGTCACCTTCTGCTCAAACGGGTCACCGCTCAACCCGTCGTAAAGAATCGCCTTACCCGAGGCATTAACTATCTCAGGAAGACCGAGCTCATTGGCGCGTTCTCCTGCAAGCGCCAACTTATCCTTGATCTCCTTTTCAGTAGCGCCGTCGAATACGGGCGTCGCAAAGTGAAGACCAAGAACACGTGCGGCCCAGCCGAGATGCGTCTCGAGAATCTGTCCGACGTTCATGCGGGAAGGCACGCCGAGCGGATTGAGCACGATCTCGACCGGAGTACCATCGGGAAGGTAAGGCATGTCTTCCTCAGGCAGGATGCGCGCGATAACACCCTTGTTTCCATGACGACCAGCCATCTTGTCGCCAACAGAAAGCTTGCGCTTCATGGCGATGAAGACTTTGACCATCTTGATAACGCCCGGGGCGAGCTCATCACCCTGGCGCAACTTTGCAATCTTCTCTTCGTAGATATCGGAGAGAATCTTGATCTGCCGTTCGGTGCGATCCTCGTACTCCTTGATCTCACTGCCTACGTCAACGCGCGAAGAAGCGAGCTGCACTTTCCGCAGCACCTTCGCGTCGATTCCCGCCAGCATCTCGCGAGTAATCGCCTCGCCCTTGGGAATGACCGTCTCGCGATTCACTGTCAGGTCGGTTGAAAGCTTGCGACCTTCGAGCAGTTCATAAATTCGCTGATCGCGCTGTTCGCGCAAGATGCGAATCTCGTCCTCCAAGTCGCGTCGCAGGCGATCTTCCTCTTCCTGCTCAATAGCAAGTGAGCGTGTGTCCTTCTCCTGACCTTTGCGGGTGAATACCTGGACATCGACGACAGTGCCGTCGATACCTGGAGGCGACACGAGCGACGCGTCTTTTACGTCGCCGGCCTTTTCACCGAAGATCGCGCGCAGCAACTTCTCTTCAGCGGTCAACTGGGTCTCGCCTTTTGGCGTTACTTTGCCAACCAGGATTGAACCCGGCTTGACCTGCGCTCCGATGCGAATGATGCCGCTGTCGTCGAGATCGCGAAGCATGTTCTCGCCGACGTTCGGAATATCGCGCGTGATCTCTTCCGGCCCGAGCTTCGTGTCGCGTGCTTCGATCTCCAACTCCTCGATGTGAATCGACGTGTAATAGTCTTCCTTCACGAGACGCTCAGAGACGAGGATTGCGTCCTCGAAGTTGTAACCGCGCCAGGGCATGAAAGCCACCAGCACGTTTCGACCGAGGGCGAGTTCGCCCTTGTCGGTACACGGGCCGTCCGCGATCACCTGGCCTTTGTTTACACGCTCACCCACGTGAACGATGGGGCGCTGGTTAATACAGGTGTTCTGGTTCGAACGCTTGAATTTGATCAACGTGTAGATGTCAGCTGTCACCTCTCGCGAGATGGTGCCGTCCACATTGTGATCGGCTTTGACGATGATGCGTTCCGAGTCGACGTAATCAACCACACCATCGCGTTTGGCAGTGACTACGGCGCCTGAGTCGCGCGCGGTCGTCTTCTCCATGCCCGTGCCGATATAAGGAGCTTCGGCACGAAGCAAAGGAACGGACTGCCGTTGCATGTTCGAACCCATCAACGCGCGGTTCGCGTCGTCGTTCTCAAGGAAAGGAATCAGCGAAGCGGCCACTGAGACGAGTTGCTTCGGCGAGACGTCGACATACTCGATGTCTTTGCGGATGGCCAGAATGAATTCGCCGGCCTTGCGAGCTGCGTTGCGTTCGTTGACGATGTAGTTCGTCTCGTCCAGCACGATATTGGCCTGGCCAACCACATGCTTGTCCTCTTCCCAGGCGGTGAGATAGAACGGCCATGGCTCGTATTGAGCTTTGCGGCCCTCAGCCCCAACTTTCTTATTGGCCTTGTCGACGTCATCCTGCGGGAGATGTTCGCCGGGCTTGAGTTTGGTATCGCCGCCGTTAGTGATTCGCACAAACTCAACCACGCGTCCGTCAGTAACTCTCCGATAGGGCGCCTCGATGAAACCAAACTCGTTGATGCGGGCGAAGCAAGACAGGCTGGAGATCAAACCAATGTTCGGACCCTCAGGAGTCTCAATCGGACAGATGCGTCCGTAGTGAGTTGGGTGAACGTCTCGCACTTCGAACCCGGCTCGCTCGCGCGAAAGACCGCCCGGTCCCAATGCCGAAAGACGGCGCTTGTGCGTAATTTCCGAAAGGGGATTCGTCTGATCCATGAACTGTGAGAGCTGACTCGAACCGAAAAACTCACGCACCGCCGCCGTTACCGGCTTAGCGTTAATGAGGTCTCGCGGCATCGTGGTCTGCATCTCCTGATGGATCGACATCTTCTCTTTGATCGCGCGTTCCATGCGCTCCAGGCCGATGCGGAACTGGTTTTCCAACAACTCGCCCACGGCACGTACCCGTCGATTGCCGAGGTGATCGATGTCGTCCGCCTGAAACTCAGACGGATTCTTTCGCATCTTGAGAACGTACGAAACTACCTCGTAAAAGTCCTTCGCCGACAGCAATGGATCGTTAATCCGATCGCGCTCCGGCTTGCCCATCTTGATGTTGAACTTCAGGCGACCGACCCGCGAAAAGTCGAACTTGCGCGGATCGAAAAACATCGCTTCGAGCAGCTTGTAAGCCGTCTGCACAGTCGGCGGATCGCCAGGACGCATCTTCCGGTAGATTTCTAGCAGCGCATCGACAGGCTTGGTAATGACGTCCTTCTTCAGCGTAAGCGAAAGAATGGGACCAACGTCGTCGCGCTCAGGAAAGAAGACCGAGAAACCATCGATGCCGCCTTCCACGATCTCCTGCAGCTTGGCCGGCGAGATTTCGTTGTTTGCTTCGAGGATAACTTCGCCGCTCTCTTTGTTGACGATGTCGGAGAGAGCGAAAGCGCCTTCCAACTGCGACGTCTCAATTTCAACCTCGCCGATTTGCGCCTTGCGGATCGCTTCCAACGCGGTGTTGGTGACTTTCTTACCGCTGCGCACGATTGGCTCGCCGCGACCCTTGATGTCGAAATCGACCTTCATGCCCACGAGATTGGTCGCACCCGTCTCAGGAACCTGCATCATCAAGCGACCGTCTTCGAGACGAATGTCATCGGTAACGTAGATCGCCCGCAGCATGTCCTCATCGGTAAATGAAGCATTCTTTACGCCGTCTTCCAGCGCCGCCTCGCGGGTGGCTGCTGAGTCAGACTCGCGATTGAACCAAAGCCCGAGCGCGCGAAGGAAAATCGAAGCGAGAAACTTGCGCTTTCCGACTCGCACATAAAGCAGGTTCTTCTGATCGTACTCAAACTCAACCCACGAACCGCGGTACGGAATGATCTTCGCTACATAAAGTGCGCCTCTCTTGAAGAACACGCCCGGCGAGC
>JANNON010000073.1:0-4087 GCA_031399105.1 Blastocatellia bacterium
TTCCACATCGGCGAAATCAAAAAGCGCGACTACAAACTCGACATCACCTGGCTCAAGGATGAATCGCTCGAAGACAGCGATGAGTTGCCCGAACCGCAGGATCTGGCCGCCGAAGCGATCACACAACTCGAAGCTGTAGTGGATGATTTAAGAGATCTTCTGAGTTTGATTGAAAAAGAGGAAGCGGTCCCGGCATGAGTGAGCTACCGCGAGGATGGGTGAGCACGAACTTGTCAGATATCGGTCGATGGTCCTCAGGAGGCACGCCCTCCCGTGGTAGGGCCGAGTACTTTGGACAGGGTATTCCTTGGATTAAGAGTGGCGATCTACCTGATGGTCTGATCCAAGGCACGGAAGAACAGATTTCAGAACTCGGGTTGAAAAACAGTTCCGCAAAGTTGATGCCATCGGGAACAATCTCAATTGCGCTATATGGCGCAACAATAGGCAAGCTTGGTGTACTGACTTTTCCGGCCGCAACGAACCAAGCTTGCGCCAATGTTAATCCCGATTCTGAGTTAATCGATCCTCAATATTTATTCTTCTACCTTCTGTCCGAAAGACAAACTCTCATTGAAAAAGGGCAAGGTGGAGCGCAACCGAATATCAGTCAAGAGATCATCAAGTCTCACCCAATTACAATCGCACCGCTTAACGAACAACGACGTATTGTTGCGAAGTTGGAGAAGCTCTTGACCCGCGTGGACGCGGCTCAAGATCGCCTCGCAACCATCCCACACATCCTCAGACGCTTCCGCCAATCTGTTCTCGCTGCCGCATGTTCGGGACGTCTAACTGCTGATTGGCGTAAAGAGCATTCAAATATCGATCCCGCATCGCTACTCGTGGAGCGTATCAACAAGCGGCGGGGGTCGAGTGCGCATGTAGAGATTCTCGCATTGGACGAGTCTCCAGGAGAGTTACCGTCAACTTGGCTTTGGGCTCGATTCGGGAGCGTCATTGGAGAGTTGCGAAACGGCATCTCAACCAAGCCCAGTATCGACCCACCCGGCACCCCAATCCTTCGCATAAGCGCAACACGCCCGGGCAGAGTCGATCTTAATGAAGTTCGGTACTTACGTGATGCCAATAATTTCTTACCTTCATGCAGCTTGGCAGAGCGTGATCTGCTTTTCACTCGCTACAATGGGAGTCTTGAACTACTGGGTGTCTGCGGTATGGTCCGAGGAATCGGCAAAAAGGTCTTGCTCTATCCCGATAAGTTGATGCGAGTCCGATTCGATCATGATTTTGTTTTGCCGCAATACGCCGAACTGTTCTTTCGAGCTGAAGATGTTCACGACAGAGTTATCGCGAAGTCGAAATCAAGCGCCGGTCAAAACGGTGTGTCAGGTTCTGACATCAAGGCTCAACCATTCGCGGTACCACCTCTGGCCGAACAACAAGAAATCGTCCGCTGCGTCGAAGCACTCTTCAAAACCGCTGACGCGCTGGAAGCGCGTTGCAGAACGGCGAAAACGCACGTTGACAAGCTCACCCAATCTATCCTCGCCAAAGCCTTCCGCGGCGAACTCATCCCCCAAGACCCCCGCGACGAACCCGCCTCGGTTTTGTTGGGGCGCATCCGAGAGCGAAAGCACGCCTTCGATCGGGAGACGATTCCCAAAACTAGAGGCTCTCGCAAACGGGTTCTCACCGAGTCGCGGAACTAGGTGCTTCGTCATTACGATGGCAGCTGAAAAATGGATGAGCCGATCAATCGCTTTCATTCGATCGCTGACGATTTCTCACTGGTTGACTGACTCTCGGATTTCTTGCTCGTTCTGAAGGAGAATGGATTCATAATCCCCAACCATCGCAACAACGATTCCGAATTGGCAACGTCATTAGGAAGCTTAAAATAATTGTAGTTGGGGGTCTTAATGGCGAAGTACTGGATTTCCGAGCGTTCGGGAATCTCCATCATGAACTTTTTTCCATGAGACTTGATTTCTGCGGTCTCGGCATGCGTTATGACCCCTAGTTCCTCTCTTGACATTTTTTTGCCGAGCCTGCCTGACCCCCAGAATCTCCGAAGGAGCCAGCGCGAGATCGGATCGCTAAAGTACAACCCAGGTTTCGGTGGTCCTCCGAGCCATAACGAGTCAACAAATCCGACCATGCCTGCTGTGAGATCTTTTTCTGAACTAAATCTCAAAATAGAGACTTTTGAATTTAGATTCTGGTGGTTTTCCGCATATACAAAGACATTGACCACCAAATAATTGAGGAGACCCTTAACTGATTTCAGTCGCTCCGCAATGTGCTTGAACCCTTCTGAGCCAAAGCCGAGCTTCTCAATACCAGATGGCCCTGAACCGGGCAGAAGCAACCTGTCATAGACAATCAATCCCTCCCCCGACCTGATAATAGGGAGCTCGAACGCTACCTGCGCACGCCCGTTCACTACATCAACGTGGCGTTCCTGAATTAGGTTCTTCATTTCCTCTTGCGTAATTTGGGAGGAAATAAGAGTGGCTTTTTTGGAATCACTCGAATGAGGAATCGAGGCCGGTTCGAATTCTGCTAACGAAACGAACGTCTTATTGTCGATTAGATATTGTGAGTCGTATTCGAAGGATATTCGGACACTCTTGATGGCTTCTCGTCCCGGATTATACAAAGTGAATGTCAGGAAGGCGTGAAGGGGTTTTTTTAGCTCTCGTTTTGGGATGATTATGAACACCGACAATGGTTTTTTGCGCAATCTCCTTGGGATATCGTTGGGTGCCAGATTCCAGCCAAAGAGAAGTTGCAGATTCGGACGGGAAAACTGTTGTTGGCGAAAGAAGAGGTAAATGCAATGCCACCGGTTATTATTCCGATGATTGCTGCCAATATGTAGATTATGGTTATTTGAGACTCTGGCATTAGATTACCCTCAGAATCTACCGCCTACAGCGATCGATAGTAACCCCTAATACGCTTCGCCATCAGATTGCGCCGCTCTTCAAGGAAGCCGTCGTACTCGTCCAATTCTCTCTCTTCCATCCCCTCAGGGATGCAGTTCATCTTGAAGTTCTCTTTCAGCTCATCTGGATTGCAGATGGCGCCGAATCTCATTTTGCCGCCTGAGCATTGACCGGCAAGTTGGGAGAAGTAATGCTTCGGAGATTTATTGCCGATGGCAATGTTGATTTCACTCTGCATCATGACGAAGTTTGCAATCTGGTTGTAGCGGGTACGATTCAGTCCTTCAGCTTTCAGATACCCGCGTGGAAAGACATGATGAACGTCGCCGCGGTGCGTGATGAGGTCGGCAATGGAAATATCCTTCGAGAGAAATCCTTTGTCGCCGAGCTTAACCTGGGCAGCGAGAAAGAGCCGGAATAATGGACTGCTGGCGACGGAACTATTGAGTTGTTGCGGTAAACCAGAATTCCAGCGGGCATCTGAAAGTTCCGCCTTCTCCACATTTTCGAAGTACGGTGCAAAACCCATTTCGTCGATACGGCGAATGTCCGCGTCAATGGTCGACTCGGGACTGCCGGCATAACGTCCGGAAATAACCGACATCACATACCAGCGGCGAACGTAGGATTCTATCTTGCCCGAGTATTCCTTCTTCTCCCTCAGAATCAGATAGAGAATGTAGGCAAAATTCAGTGCGTTCTGTGAACGCGTGAGCGACGAATCTATGAAACCAGCCGAACGGATGATCATCAGAAATCGTTTGAAGTTTGTCTCATTGATAAAGTTGAGCGTTCCCTTTTCGAGTCTCTTGAAAGAAGCCTCGGCAATGGACTCTTCGTAAACCCGCGTCTCAAAGTTTCTGCCGGAGAGCAGCGCAACCAAATCCTGAAGCTTGCCTCGCTTGAACTCAGATGTGAACGCAACTCGAAGCATGTCGGTGTATGAAGGGTCGTAAAGATCGTCGTTTTCCTTTCGAAGCCACGCCATGCTTTGCAGGTAACCAGTCTTCGCAAATTCTTTGTCGACCCCGATGATGTGATCATAGAACTCCGGTGCAACGGCAAGGTGACAGAAATAGTCGATGATCTTGCGCAGTGTATTGCCCCCATATTTTTCATTAGCGGCTATCTTCGACATCGCAAAGTCAGCCTGACTCAAAACTGCACCCTGCGAG
>JANNON010000087.1:0-6672 GCA_031399105.1 Blastocatellia bacterium
TACGGCTCCGGGCGATGGGCTCCCTCAGCATCCTGCCATGAGTAAGAAATTCCAGGGTCCGGTGACGTGCGACAAGTGATGCCCGTTACAATCATCACATTAGGTCTTTCACACAACTGCGTCCCATCAAGACTCGAACTAATCGGCATACCATCACAAGATTGGTAATTACTGTACGAGTCTGGACTCGGATTGCATTTTAGTCTGAAACAATGATTGCCCTGCAGATCATCGAATTGCTCACATGCCGGGGCGCCAACCGATCTGGTGATGAGTCCCCCTTGGGAGAGAACCGTGCGAGTCAGAAAGCAGGAGGCGGCAAACAAAACCCCTAACATCGCAACAAGGAGTTTCGGGCGATTGATCATGGGTCTTCCCTCCCTTCCGTTGAGTCGAAGGGCTTAGCCAATTCTCGCTGAACTTGATCTTCATCACCTTTTGAACCCGCTGTTCGCAAACGATGTTTCACTAGGTTCACCCCCATGTTGAACCCGTCGAGCCAATCGGGTGACCTCCTTTGACCTTCAGGTTGCACTATTGGCAGGTTCGAATTCCGTAGCGCTTGGGTCAAGCCCTTAACGCCAGTGGTCCCTAGAATCTCGCGGTACTCTTTTATGCCGCTCTCCCGCCGGCGCGCTGGCCGTCAAGCTTCTCGCCAGATCTTCCTATATCTTTGCCCCAGGTTGTGCCGTCCGCGAACTCGACGAAATCCATGCTGAGGTTTATTTCGATCGGGACCTGCTCGTATGTCTTTCCCACTCCCCCTTCTTCGTATCTTGATTGTTGAGGAGCTAAGAACGCCTTTTGGCCAGGGAAATGCACCAGCGAAGTACTAGTAATCGGGGACCCGGGGCCAAAGCGCACAAGCTCTCGAACAGCGTATGCACCGATTGGCTTGCCGCTATTGTTGGTTAATGAATAGCCATATCGCGGAGACTGTGCGTGTGAAGGATCCATAAAGGTGGGTCTAATAAGCAGCGGAGAGTCGGGCTGTTCAATTACCGTGAACTGCGTGGGCGAGTCTACCGAAAAACTATGACTCGGAGAGAGCCATAACAGACTCCCTGTCAAGATCCCGAGTGCGATGAATTTGATCGCAGCCTTCAAGGTCGATCTGTACCTGTGACCCTCCTTTTGAGTTTTGTCGCTCATGACGAATTCTCCTTGCTTGGTTTGTTAACTGAAGTGGTCGAGGTTGAGGAACGTGGCGCGTTTGGTCTGTAGGCTTCAGGCTGGTTTCATCTAGTTTCCAGGCAACAGATTTGAACTGACCCGACGGAATCAATCCAGAAAGAGCTTTTTTTCAATGGTGCGCCACTTGCCGCGATTTTTTGGATCTCGCTGGTGTATCTGACCTCGATCCCACATCAAGTCCTCATTAAACGTGACGTTCTCGATAGAAAGTATTACGGATGCGGACCGTCCATCTGCACCGTGTTCTTTCATGCGCGCTTCGGTTCGAGCCCAGGATTCTTCATCAACTGCCAACTCAAGCTCAGCACCAGGTTCAAGGGTTTGGTGAGGAGCCGGCAGCATTTCGGTACCGAAACGCAGTTCGGATCCTGACGGCTTGATATACAGGAAAGCCTGAAGGCCAATGATTGGTCTTCCAGAGGTGTTACTCAGTTTCACGCGAAGGAGCTTGCACCAATCGTCCTTTCCTTTGAAATCGACTTTGTCCAATCCTTGACGATCCTGGTCACCGCCCCTGAAATTGACGCTGATTTTATCCTTAAGTGAACGATCTCCCACCTTGACGTCAACGAATCCGAACGGTTCGTCGGCGTATCGCGCGATGTCCAACGATTGTCCGACATCCTGGGCAGAAGAGCGGCTCAGGTCCCCTGCAAGTTTTAGAATGGAGCCAAGGCAAATTGCTACCGCGAGAGTGAGAAGCAAAGTACTAAGTCGTGGAGTTTTCATTGAGGCCTCCTGAGGTAAAGGCGAATCTCCCTCAGCGAGGATAGGTTTAGGAAGATCAACACGTCACTTGCCGCAAGGATTGTTGATTCCAGGGAACTCGGGGTGTCGGCGAGAATCGCTTTTATCCGCACTTCTGTCCCCCATTACCCGCAACGAACCTAAGCAGTGAGTTAGTGATCAACAACTGGCGTTATCCAGTTTCAACTCGAGGCTGATAATGAAGTCGGGAGGGTCAACAAACCTGCTTAGACTGTTGACGAAGGCACTTCTATGCCTCATTGCGATGGATGTCAAGGCATTCGAACCGAAGGGGACTCGTGCACTTTGAATACAGGCATTCAGGAGTTCAAACTTCAGTCGCGTCGTTTGGGTATCAAACCGCAGCCTAAACGCTCAACTCTAAACGCTTGCATTCGAACTGCTTCACTATGTGCCTGCGGCGTCGCGCTCGTGTTGACGCATACTAAAATACAAGCCCAAACGCCGGTGAACTCTAGTCCCGGCATTTGGGCCGTATTGCGTGTAGTAATGGCCTGGGCTTTGTCTCCCGATTTTAAGGAGCCAAACCAGAGAAATTACTCACCCTTGACACTGAATTGCTCCCGCCTGTCACCCAGATGTTTGCCCCATCGAAAGCAACACTGGCCGGAGACTTGCCTACAGCTAAGGTACCAACAACCATCCCGGCAGGCTCGATCTGCGAGACGCTGCCGCTGCCGTAGTTTGCTACCCAGATGTAGCGTCCAACAAAAATCACCCCGGTAGGCCCATCTCCCACCGCGACCGTACCGAGAATCTCGCCATCGCTGCCGTTTAATCTCGTTACGCTTCTGCTGTAGAAGTTCGACACCCAAATGTTAGCGCCGTCGAACGCGATGCCCATAGGTTCCTTCCCCGCACGAAAGGTTCCAAGATTAGCTCCGTCTCTAGCGCGCAGTTTTGTGACGTTGCCGCTGTCGTTGTTGGCCACCCAGATGTTTGTTCCATCAAATGCGAGCGCGACGGGCCTTTTGCCAACATCGAATGTGCCCAAACTGGCCCCATCACTCGCCTGCAGTTTCGTAACGGTGCCGGCCCCGCCATTCGCCACCCAGACATTACTTCCGTCGAAGGCGATTCCTTCCGGCCCCTTGCCGACTGGGATCGTACTGACGAGAGCACCATCACGGGCACGCAGCCTCATAACATTGTCACTGAATTTATTGGCTACCCAAACGTGGTTTCCGTCATAAGCGAGGGCAGTCGGGCGCTCCCCTGTTGCGAAAGTGCCGAGGTTGTACCCGTCGCTTCCACGAAGTTTCATGACGGTATTGCCAAACTGGTTTGCTACCCAGATGTCACTTCCGTCGAAGATAATCGCCTGGGGACCCCTTCCCACCGGGAAGCTGGTGCTATTCGCTGCGATCTCGCCTGTGCTGGGCGCCTGGGCCCCCGAATGCGAGATGTTTGGCGCGAGCAGTGCGGCAGGGATCAGAACCAGCCCGATGACTAATGTTTTCGCTAGAAAACTCTTTTTCATTTCTTTCCTCCTTTGTTAGAACCTGTTCCCACCCCTTTGCTGCGCGTCTTGCTTGCGTCGTGACCTTCGTGCGGGTCTTTCGAGTTCTTATCGTCCATCCAGAGAATCGATTCCACAATCCAGGGCGCATTGGCCTTGCCCGGGAACATGGCCCACCATTGACGCGCCTCGTTTCCGTAGCGGACCATGCCGATATGGTTCGTCAAGTCCTTGTCCAGCGTGGAATTCGAAGTATAGAGTCCCATCTTGCGGCGCAGTGTCTCAATCTCTTCGGGCTTGCCCGTCAGAAACGTCCAGCCCGGTTTGAGATGATGCATGTGGACATAGTGTTTCAACTTCTCGGGCGTATCGACCTCCGGCTTGAGTGTGATCGAATACATGAAGATATCCCGTCCCACACGATTTCCCAGCAATTTTTGCACGGCCTTAAGATTTGATGTGATGGGCATGCAGATCCCTTCACACTCGGCATACATGAAGTTGATGACCACGATCTTGTCCTTGATCAGGTCGTCGTAGAATTTCACGCGTTTACCTTCATGTGTTGTGAGCTCGAAGTTTGGGAAATACTTCTTCCTTGTCTTCTCGCGTGATGCGTCCTCTGCTTTTCCCGGCGATAAATCAAGCCCGAGTAACAGATTATCCAAACCCGACGCCTGTGCCACCACTCCAGCGGCGAGGGGCGCAACCGCCAGCCCCGCCAGCATTTTTCTTCTACTTATTTATGACATTGTTTTCGTCTCCTTCCGTGAGTCTTAGCCGATTATGATCGTTCTGACGATCCCGGTTGAACCAGCCCGTCAGATGATTAGTGGTGGCCATCACAGTCGCCGCTTTCGTTGTTATTGCCCACGTCGTCGATATCAAACCGCAACATCATGGCGTGGTCTTCGTGAATCGTGTTGTGACAGTGCATCGGGTAGCGCCCCACAAAGTCGCGGAAGCGGAAGTAGATTTCGACGTCGTCGTTTTCACCCAGTCTGATAACGTCCTTGCGACCTCTCTCGACTAATGCCGGCGTCTGCCCGTTGCGCTTGAGAACATGGTGCTCTTCGAAGTGGATGTGAATCGGGTGTGACCAACCGAATCCGCCCTCGAGCTTCCAAATCTCCGCGTTGTTGCGCTTCACCTTGAAGCGGATGTCGTTGCAATCAAAAATCTCATCGTTAATTACCCATTGACCATTGTCGCGGTCAAACTTGAAGCACCGCTCGATCTGCGTCGGCACTCTGATCGGCATCTCGTAGAAGGTCGGGTTTGTGGCAGGGTTCACACTCTGATCGTTCACCGCGTCAGAAACGACGCGGAACTCGAGCACCTTGTTTCCCTGGCCGGCCGGCAGAATATTGTTACCCGGCCCAGCGCCGTCGCATTGCTCAAGACGGTTTTCGATGTGGAGCACGCTCCCCGGCGCAAACGACGAGAAGTCTACGATTACGTCGTATCGCTCGGCCACTGCGATGAAGGCGCCCGTGGTCGTCAGCACGGGGTTACGCAGCAGATTGCCGTCATTGGCAATAATGTGGAAGGGATGGTTTGCATTGCCCGCTTTGGTTACGTAGAAGCGGTAGAAGCGCGAGGGCCCGCCATTGAGCCAGCGGAAGCGATAACGCCGCCGCTTCACATTGAAGAAGGGCTGGATCTTCCCGTTAACAAGAAACTTGTCGCCCAGTAGGCCGTCCCGGTTCGCCAGATCGAAGGCCAGCAAGCCGTCGTCGGGATCAAAATTCTTGTCGTTGAACATCATGGGGATGTCGAAGTCGGGGTAGCTGGGAAGGCGGAAGCCGGTCGTCTCGTTGCCGGTGTCAAAGTTGTTAAAGAGGAGATAGAAGCCTGCGAGGCCCTTGTATACGTTCTGGGCCGTGAAGTCGACGCGGTGGTCGTGATACCAGAGTGTGCTCATCGACTCTCTTATGTCGCCGGTGCCTGGGTGGGACGAGTTGATCCCCGCCAGTACATTCGGGTAATGCTGGTCGTACCACTTAGTCTGACCAAAAAAATCACAGGGGAAGCCGTCGCTTTCCGACGGTGTATGGCCATTGTGCAGGTGGGTCGAAACTGATTGAAGTCCAAACCCGCCATTGTTAGCCGGCAGATCGTTAAAGTTGCGCACCAGAATCGGTTCTCCGTAGCGGGCAACATAGGTCTGTCCCGGAGCCGTTCCATTGAAGGTCCAAAGTTTTTGCAAGGGAAGCTGGGGATGCATGCTGACCAGAGCTTCTCTTTGATGGACCTCATAGAGCTTCTGAGGTGCGAACTGGGCAAAAGCCTGGTGTGGGCGAGTGCGTCCCTCTCCAGCGGCCGTGTTTGGGGTGATTTGCGGAACCGGGGACAAAGCCGCGACAGGCTGCGCCACCGGCGGTATGGGCATCGGTTCAACGAAAGGCGTGGTCGGCGGACTTACGGGCGTGCCGTTGCCTCCTCCCCATCCGCCCCATCCGGACGACCATCTACGATCGCAATCTCCGCTGAATTGAGCGCGTGCGCTCAACCCGCTTTTTTGGATAAGATAGCCTGCGCTAGTTAACAACCCCGCTTTCATCAAATCTCGGCGGCTCAATTGCGCTTTGATTATTTCGCGCCGGTTTTTCGCCGCATTGGCAATTTCCTTCTCTCTCCTCCGGTTCCTTTTAGAGATGTTGGCCATGGGGTCTCCTTTGGAAATGCTTGGACTTGTTTAACCAAGACTTGGGTGATAGCGCTCATGAGCGCCAGGCGTGATAAGTCGATCCGTCGTATCACGTTTGCTTTAGCTGAAATGCTTGACTGAAAAGCTGTGCCAACAAATCCGGAGACAATTTGACCCCGCTGTGGCACTAAATAGGACAAGAAAATTCGTGAGGTAGAGTTTCTTGTTATTTCTGGGCTTGGAATCTCAAACTATCGCTTGAGACTTACGGAAAGTGCGCGCAATCTATTACCAATTACACCCTTAGTCAAGAAAAATGCTGACAGCAGAATGTTTATTTGTGGTGCAACTATTAGATGAACGAACTAAGAGCGTCTTGTTTGATCCATCGACGCTTAAACTCCGCTGAAGAGAGAAAGTCAATATTCGACCGAGGCCAAAGAAAAGCGGACGGACCGTGGAAATATCAGTGCTTCGATAGTGAACACTCAAGGGAGCAGGCGGCTCGCGTTCTGTATGAAGTTGTAGAGATTGATCATTTCCTTTTTACTGGAAATAGAATTCTGTTCAAGCATTCCGTTTCATGAAAAAACGTCAAACC
>JANNON010000118.1:0-2262 GCA_031399105.1 Blastocatellia bacterium
TGTTTGAATTGACGATGACTGCCTCTGGCCCTCGAAAGATACCAACCGGTAGCGTCGGGTCTTCCCGGCGAGTTCAATGGCAATCGACGCTTTGGTTGATGACGAGGCTTTCCACAAAAAGTGTTTGCAGCGGGGCGAAGAGAAGCAATCAGAACCGCGGAGCGCAGCGGTGACCCGACGCTACCGCGCTACGGTACTGACTTCATCAACAGCATCGTGAATACTCTGCTCCTGAGCGACTCGTGTATCATGTTCAGCCGGTTACCTGCCGCTTGAAACGTAAATGATCATCCAGCAGAACATCTCCTATTCATTCCAATCGCCCTATGTCCTGGTGTTCCTGATCGCGATCGCCAGCGGCCTTCTATACATCCTTTGGAAAGAAGTGCGCAAGATTCCGGCAAAGTTGTTCGCACTGATGACGACTGCTTTCATCGATATGGTGGGGCTGTTGATGATCATTCCTTTGCTGCCGTTTTACGTGCAGTCGCTGGGCGGTGACGGCATCGATTTTCTGGGGCTGCATTTTGGCGTCGGCCTCATCATTGGATTTATCGTCGCTGCTTTCACATTTGCGCAACTGGTGAGCGCGCCAATGTGGGGAAAGTTCTCGGACCGCGTAGGACGACGGCCGACTTTGCTCATTGCCCTGGGCGCATCGGCAATCGCATATCTGATTTTCGGGTTCGCCACTTCCCTCTTACTGCTCTTCATTTCGCGCATCGTTCAGGGAGCCGGTGGCGGAACAGTCGGTGTTATTCAAGCCTATGTGGCCGACTCGACCGCCCCCGAAGAACGCGCACGCGCCCTGGGCTGGCTGTCGGCAACCACGAACCTCGGCGTCGCACTCGGGCCAGTGTTCGGTTCATTCGCACTGACCCTCGGCAGATACGATCTGGCGCCTGGCCCAGCGACCGTGAAGATGGGACATGCAGCACCGGGAATTCTCGCGGCGGCGCTGTGTCTCGTGAACATGGCTTTCGCGGCGCGCTACCTGACAGAATCGCGCGAACTGGAAGAGGAAGCGCCGGAGGGAGAAGTGCGGCGGACATCGCGCCAGGCGATCTGGCGAATCATGACGCATTCGAGCGAGCCTTCGTCCCGGCTGATCTGGATCTATGCGATCGCAATCGGAGCGTTTCAGGGAAGCTTTTCGGTACTCGCGCTGTTTCTCAACGTGCGTTTTCAGGTTACCGAGCAGACCATCGGTTGTTTCTTTATGTACGTCGGCGCCATCTCGGTTTTTACGCGCGTGCTGTTACTGGGACGAATGGTTGACTGGTTACGCGAAGCAAAACTTTCGCGGCTCGGGTTGGTGCTGCTGGCGGCCGGAGTTTTGGGAATGCCGTTGGCGGGAAATCTTTGGATGCTGGCGCTTGCGGTAGCGCTGATTCCGCTCGGCACGGCTTTCACGTTTCCGTGTGTGACGGCATTACTGTCACGAGTAACGGCGCCGCGAGAGCGCGGGCTCTACATGGGAATGCAACAAACGTATGGAGGCGTGGCTCGGATTATCGCACCGCTATTTTTTGGATGGGCTTTCGACACGCTCGGACCGTCGTCACCATACTTTTTCGCGTCCGCGTTTATCGTTGCCACGCTCTTTCTGGGCTTCGGGCTCGATCAATACGCCCGGCGCGCTCCGCTTCCGACACCCATCAGCGCCAAACAGGAAGCGTAAGATAGTAGGGGCGCACTCCGTGGGCGCCTGTCGTTTTACCAGGACGATTTTTAACAAGACACCGGGCGATCCCTGAGTGACGCCCCAAACTCGGAGCTCACAATGACCAGTCCAACAAAACAACCAGTCTCGCCTGACGAGTGGCAAGCGCGTGTCGATCTGGCTGCGGCTTACCGGCTAGTCGCTCTTTACGGCTGGGACGATCTGATCTTCACGCACATCTCCGCGCGAGTGCCGGGACCGGAACACCATTTTCTGATCAATCCATACGGAATGATGTTCGACGAGATTACTGCCTCGTCTCTCGTGAAGATCGATCTGCAGGGAAACAAGATTGACAACTCGCCGCACCTGGTGAACCCAGCCGGTTTCACTATTCATAGCGCCGTCCACGCCGCGCGGGAGGACGCGTTTTGTGTGATGCATCTGCATACTGACTACGGCATCGCTGTCTCAGCGCAGCGGCATGGATTGCTACCGCTGTCACAACAGGCGTTACTCGCGCTTTCTTCCCTTGCCTATCACGACTATGAAGGGCTCGCTTTGAATGAGGAAGAGAAGCCGAGGCTGGTCGCGGATCT
>JANNON010000119.1:0-2378 GCA_031399105.1 Blastocatellia bacterium
TCGGTGCTCCTGTTCACCCTGGGATTGACGACGCTAACAGGACTCTTTTTTGGTCTCGCTCCAGCACTGCAGGCGTCTCGCACCGATTTGAACGAAGCACTTAAAGACAGCATGCGGGAAAGCAGCGGTGGCATTAAGCGAAACCGAACTCGCAGCATTCTGGTTATCTCAGAGATTGCCTTGTCGCTAATCCTCCTCGTGGGCGCCGCACTCCTGTTTCAGAGCTTGCGCAAGGTGCTGGACGTTTCGCCGGGTTTCGACCCGGAACAAGTACTCACTGCTCAACTGTCGGTAAGCAGCGACAAATACCCGGAGCCGGAACGTCGCGCGGCGTTCTACCGGGAAGCACTCGAGAAGGTGAAAGCACTTCCCGGCGTGGAGTCGGTGGGAGTTGTGAACCCGTTGCCGATGAGCGGCAGCTTTGAGGCTTACACGTTTGATATCGCCGGTCTGCCGCCGTTTCCTCCCGGCCAGCAACCGTCTTCCGATCGTCGCCTTGCCAGTCCCGATTACTTCCGGGCGATGAAAGTCCCTCTGCGTCAGGGTCGCCTATTCACCGACTACGATCAGGGCAAATCAGCTCCAGTGATGATCATCAACGAAACTTTCGCTAAGCGTTTCTTTCCCGGGGAAAATCCGATCGGCAAGCGAGTGATTCCGTCCGAAGGCCGTCAACCGGTGACGCGAGAAGTAGTTGGCGTAGTTGGAGATGTTCGGCACGCCGGATTGGATGTTGAGACTACGCCCGAATACTACGTGCCCTACACCCAGGTTTCAGCAAGCAACTTGACCGTGATTGTGCGCACGGCAAGTGGTGATCCGTCGAGTGTTGCTGGTCCACTGCGCGACGTAGTCAGAGCAATTGATAATGAGCAACCGCTCTACAACATCCGTCCAATGACTCAGTTGCTTGACGATTCGATCGCGCAACGTCGCTTCAACATGATCTTACTGGGAGGCTTCGCAGCGCTTGCCCTGGTGCTGGCGAGCATTGGGATCTATGGCGTGATGAGTTATTCGGTGGCCCAACGCACACGCGAGATAGGGGTGCGCATCGCGTTGGGCGCGCAGTCACGCGACGTACTGCGAATAGTGCTTTCGCAGGCGTTGGCGCTCACCGGTCTCGGAGTTGGAATCGGACTGCTGGGAGCTTTCGCGCTCACCCGTTTTCTGACGGCACTGCTGTTTGAGGTGAAGCCGGTAAATATAACTACGTTCGGGGTGGTCTCGCTGGTGCTGGGCGTCGTCGCGATCGCAGCATGTCTGATCCCGGCACGGCGAGCGATGAAGGTAGATCCGCTCGTGGCGCTCAGGTATGAGTGAGGGAAGAAGAGGGTGTTGGGTGAAGGGTGACGGGTGAAGGGTGTTGAACTTGGAACTTGGAACTTTGTGCTTTGAACTTTGTGCTCTGAACGTTGAACTTGGAGATCTCTCGAAACTCGAAACTCGAAACTCGAAACTCGACGCCCCGGTACTCAGCACTCAGTACTTTTCTTTATGGACACACTACTAAAAGACATCCGCTACGCCATCCGAGGTTTGCTCAAGCGTCCGGGATTCACGGCGGTTGCTGTGCTGACCCTTGGCCTCGGCATCGGCGTGAATTCCGCCATCTTCAGCGTCGTCAATGCCGTCCTCTTGCGTCCGCTCGCCTATCACGAGCCCGAGCAATTAGTGACCTTCCGTTCGAACCAATCCGTCCCTGATCTCGCCGATGTGCAGGCGCAGAGCCGCACCTTCAGCAAAGTCGGTGGCCAGGTGGTCCAGCCGCTCGATTACACGGCTACTGCCGAGCCGGTTCAGTTCCAGGTCGGTTTGGTTACCGGCGGTTTCTTCGACACTCTGGGAATACCGGCCGCTCGCGGGCGCGCCATAAGTTATGACGACGACAAACCCGGTGCGCCATTTGTAACTGTCTTGAGTCACGATCTGTGGCAACGGCAGTTCAGCGGCGATCAGAATGTTGTCGGGAAGTCGATTCCACTCAGCGGGAATCTCTACACGATCATTGGTGTGATGCCGCCAGGTTTCGTGGCGCCGGAGATCAACACAGACGCGTGGGCGCCCGTACAGGTCAGTAGCCCACTCGCTGCAAAATTTCGCAGTGTTCACTTTCTTCGCTCATATGGACGACTCGCTGCCGGCGTGACTGTCGAGCAAGCGCTGGCCGAAATGAAGGTGATCGACAAGACCCTGGCGACGCAGTATCCGGCGGATAACAAGAACCGAAATACTCTCCTGATCCCTCTCTACGAACGCATCGTCGGCGATTCGCGGCGCGCACTATTTGTTCTGTTCGCAGCAGTGAGTCTGGTGCTGCTGATAGCGTGCGCAAACTTTGCCAATCTCTTGCTCGCGCGCGCCGCCGAACGCGAGCG
>JANNON010000198.1:0-7472 GCA_031399105.1 Blastocatellia bacterium
CGCTACGCTCCGCGGTTCTGATTGCTGCTCTTCGCCAGCTCAGGGCGGGGCCAAACAATACACCAAAATACCAATGAGACTTCTCGCCGTTCCGCCCTGGAAATGCTTCTCAACTGCCGGGAAGCAGAACTCAGACACTGCACGTTTTGCGTTAACGTGACCCTCTTTCGTTCGGATATTGGTCAACGTCAGCGCGAAATCAGGGTATTTGTTGCAATTTGAAAATGGCCCCCTATTTGCTCTAGGAAGGGCATGATGAACACTGACGTCTTTCCTCTGTGGTCAGGTAAACAAGCCGCAATCGCCAGCGAGGCGGATGCCGCGCCACTGTCGGATCATGCTTTGGCAATCTCCGCGGCCGGCGGCGATATGGGGGCTTTTGAACAACTTTACGAACGACATAATCGTCGCGTCTATTCGTTGTGTCTCCGCATGACGCAAAACGTCGCCGAGGCTGAGGATCTTGCCCAGGACGCGTTCATTCAGTTGTTTCGAAAGATCGGGAGCTTTCGAGGTGATTCTGCTTTCACTACCTGGCTGCACCGTCTGACGGTCAATCAGGTCTTGATGCACTTCAGAAAGAGAAGCGTCAAGCTTGAACGCACAACTGAAGAAGGTGAGACACCGGTACAAATTGTCCGTGGGACGGAGAACCCAAACAAGATGCCGGTGGTGGATCGAATTAGCCTGGACCATGCGCTGAAGCAGTTACCGCCGGGATACCGCTCGGTTTTTGTGCTCCATGACATTGAAGGTCATGACCACGAAGAGATCGCTAAGATATTAGGCGTGGCGGTTGGTACGTCGAAATCCCAGCTTCATAAAGCACGAATGAAGTTGCGAAGACTGTTGAAGAAGGAAAGCTCGAAAACTGTCACGGTATGAGATGGGCCAAGTAGAATTCGCCAACTCAATACTTATTTACCACCCACTTCGGCTTCCGACGCTATCTCTGGTTCATTGAGTGGCAGATCCACGATCATTGGATCGTGATCAGAGATGTTGTCCTCGACAGCTCGGTTCAAGTCCTTCAGCGTGCGCGCAAAGTGGGGCGCAAAAATATAAGGTTGGCCCTCGCCATACGGGGATTTCAAAGCCGGCGGCTTCACGAAGATCCAGTCGAGTTTGAACTTGCCGACAAATCCGATGGTGCGTTCAACTTCAAACGTCGTCACGAATCCCTTGCTGCCTCGCTGATTGGAATTAGCCAGCGGTGAGTTGCCACTTCCAATAGATCGTTTGCGATCGCCGCGAAAATCGAAAGTCCCTCCGTCGTCGAACCGAAACTCTTTCAGCAAATCGAAAAACTTTGCTTCCGGATTCGTAGCCACAAAATAAACACTGCGCACTGTTGGGTCAGCTTGTTTGCGATACTCGTTTAGGCCAGCAAGCATTAGCGTGTTAGGCCATGACAAACCGGTGAGGAAGCCGATCCCCTGTTCTACCCAAAACTTTTTGCTGCCTAATCGTTTCGTAATCTCACGCTTGATCGAGGTAGGCGTGTTATCCCTGGTAGACGTGTTCATGTCACCGGCGACGATCACAGGATTCTTAATGTCTTTAATTGTGCCCAGCAGCTCCTGCATCTGCTTTACCCGATTTCGCGGTTGCGTTTTGGCTTCGAGATGAGTGGCAACGATGGTCAGTCGGCCCGTGGGAATATCTGGATCTTCGATATCCGCCAGCAGCATCGTACGACCACCACGCCGCACCTCCCGTTCTATCTTTTCCTGGAAAGCAATTTCAGAGGCCTTGCGCATTCCTTTTTCAACTTTGCTAACGCCCTTCTTTTCAACTTTGTACCAGTCATAGGCTTGCGTGCGAAAAGGAATCAAGCGGACATTTAACAAGGGGAATCGACTTAGAATCGCAGAACCGTGCAAACCTTTGTAACGCGAGGTATCAACAGTAATCTGCCTGGTGAGTCCGTCACGGTTCTTCTTGTCGACCCCGTTGAATTTTTCAGTTCCAAGCGAGATGGGATCAACTTCGATGAATTCGGTGCCAAAGGCATAGTTCATCTTTGTCGCAGCGGCGAGCTCGGCCACGATATTGCGATAATCGCTGCGCTTCATTCCCCAATCGACCTCGTTCAGGACGACGATGTCCGCGCTCCTCAATGCCTCTGCCTGCTCCAGTACCAAGGCCCTCCGATCACTGCGAGCCAGGAGCTTCTCTTCATTCAAAAGTGATGCGAACTTCCCCGGATCAGTGAAAACGCTTTTCAGCGCTTCGTATTCGACTCCTCGCTCAACGTTCCACAGAGCGATGCGCAGATGACGGCCAATAAGTTTTGAATCAGGTTTCAGTGGACGTGTGCCCGCGTGCCACGCATCGTTGTTCACGAAGGGTGTGGTCAATAGCTTCTGCAATTTGTTTTGCAGTTGCTCAGAAGGCTTGTCGATCTCGTAAAGCGCAACCAGTTCTTCGTACGTGAGCAGATCAGTGGCACTGCTGGTCCTTAGAGGGAGTGCTCGTATCGGAGCAGCGAGCAGAAGCAGAAGGAGGCTGGCAGTTAATCGGTGTCGGGTAGTCTTCATTGTGTTCGCTCTAAAGAAGCGTCGCAAAGGCAGAGTACAGCTCAGGAGTGTGGAGAAATGATTACATCTCGTGAAAATTCCAATGAAGCTAAAACAAGGTATGCCTGGCGCTGCGGGGCCCACCAGCCTACGGCTAGGTATACTGTCATCGTGACTCTTACGCAATATTCGGTTACGAAGTTAAGCCTGCATCACCCGCTGGGACGACAGATTTCCGGCGAGTGTTGTTTCGAGACACGATTCAGAATGTGGAACACTCACTGCTGCTCCCAATAAGGTCAGTAGCAGCTACTGAAGTGAGTTGTAGGGGCGTCCCTCGGTGGGCGCCCCTCGTCGAGCCACAATGTTTTGTTTCAGCGATCTTGCCGGGGGCACCCACGGGGGGACGCCCCTACAGATTATTCGAGCGAAATTCGCGGTGAGCGTTATCGTCGGTAACTCGCCTTTACCCCCAATCTCACTAATGATAACTTCACCCGCACCTGGCGCGGTCAACTCCCTAAACCGCAATCGTTAACTCAGTCAAACAAATGCACTCATGAAACTCCTTCGTCCCTTGAAGCTTCTCATCGCTGCGCTCTTTCTCGTGGCGTCAATATGCTCCTTTGCAAGCCTTAACTCTCATAGCAAATCAGTCGAGCCCGGAGGCGAATACATTGCCGATGAGCTGCTCGTCAAATTTGCTGCCGGCACAAAAAGAGAGCACGCGCTCGAAACAATCAACCGTCTCGGCGCTGACCGTATCACTGAATTCGTCGATCTTGATTGGCAGCGGATACGTTTGCCGAAGGGCGTGACCGTGGGTGAAGGAATCGCCAGGTTCAAGACAACTCAAGGCGTTATTGCCGCGCAACCGAACTTCATTTATCGCGTTCAGGCCACGCCAAACGACCCGAGTTTTCCGTCGTTAGTGGGCTTAAAGAATACCGGGCAGATTGGCGGAATTCCGGGCTCAGACATTGATGCAGAACCGGCTTGGAATATCACCACCGGGAGCTCGAGTGTCGTGGTGGCAGTGCTCGATCTGGGTGTTAACTACACCCACGAAGATCTTAACGCGAACATGTGGCGCAATCCCGGTGAAAGTGGTTTGGATGGCGGCGGCGCAAACAAGGCTACGAACAACGTCGATGACGATGGTAACGGATACGTCGATGATGTGTTTGGCATCGACACTATCAACCACGATTCAAACCCCATTGATGATGGCGGGCATGGAACTCACGTTGCCGGCACCATCGGCGCTGTTGGTAATAATGGAATAGGTGTGGTGGGTGTGAGCTGGGCCATCAGCTTGATGGCTATTAAGACTCACAACTCGCTGGGGAACGGCAGTTCGGCGAGTGTGATTGAAGGGTTTCAATATGCTGCCATGATGCGGCAGCGGGGAATTAATGTCCGAGTCACAAACAGTAGTTGGGGTGGTGCCCCCGAGGCCCCCGCTTTTGATCAAGCACTGAAAGACGCCATCGATTTGGCGGGTAACGCCGGCATTCTTAACGTCTGCGCGGCTGGCAATGGTGGTGGCAATAACAACGATGCGAATCCGTTTTATCCAGCGAGTTACGACTCGCCGAGCATCATTGCGGTGGCCGCTTCCGATCAGGCGGACGATCGCGCCGGCTTCTCGAATTACGGCGCCACCAGTGTTGATATTGCCGCACCGGGAGTCGGCATCTTCAGCACCGCTCTGAATCCTCAAAATGGTTATCAGTTCCTCAGTGGCACCTCAATGTCTGCTCCTCACGTTTCGGGAACGGCTGCCCTGATGGTCGCTCACAATAGTCTGCTGACAAGGTCCCAACTCAAGAGCATCCTGATGAGTACTTCTGAGGCTTTGCCGGCGAGCTGGGCGACGACACCGATTGCAGCGGGTCGCCTGAATGCATTGCGAGCATTGCAGGGAATTCCTACCAGCAACCCCATCGATCTCGCAGACTTCTTCGTGAGTCAGCACTACCAGGATTTTCTTGGACGCGGACCGGATCCCGGCGGACAGGCTTACTGGACCAACCAGATCACTTCGTGCGGGAGTGACAATCTCTGCGTTCATCATCGACGGATCGGAGTTTCGGGATCGTTCTTCGTCGAGGCTGAGTTTCAGGAGACCGGTTCCTTTGTCTATCGCATGTATAAGGCTTCGTTTGGTCGTGTGCCTACGTTCGCCGAGTTCAACGCAGATCGGGCGTTGGTACCCTTTGGGCCTAACCTCGAACAGACTAAGCAGGCTTTCGCGGACAGTTGGGTGATGCGCGCCGCTTTCACGACCAGATATCCTGCCAGTCAAACTCCTGAGCAATTCGTTAACCTGTTATTCGACACGGCCCAGTTAATTCCATTTACAGCAGAACGCCAGGCTGAAATTGCGGCGATGCAGAGTGGTGCCAATCCCAAGAGTCGTGCGGATGTTGTGCGCACAGTGGTGGAGATCAGTGAGTTCAAGACTCGTGAGTACAATCCGTCGTTTGTGCTGATGCAATACTTTGGCTACTTGCGGCGTGACCCGGATGCGGGAGGGTATAATTTCTGGCTGAACGTCATCAACAATCGTGAGCCAAACAATTATCCAGGAATGATCTGCTCGTTTATCACGTCGGCGGAGTATCAACTTCGTTTCGCGCCGGTGGTGAGTCGAACGAATTTGGACTGCAGGCAGTAAGAGTTAGCCACAGATTACACAGATGACACAGATTTGAAAAAGACGGAACGCAAGACGATAAGTCGTGAGTCTGCGAGTTCTCATCGAGGATACTGCAGTTTCCCCTTATGGTTTTTTTGAATCTGTGTCATCTGTGTAATCTGCGGATCGTCTTAGTCTCACGATGGTTGCGCCGAGTCCGCCCGCTTGAGGAGGCGCATCGCTCCAATCACTGACGAATGACGAGCGGGCGAGTATTGTCCGCACCATCTTCCGCTGAACGCCGATACCCTTGCCATGAATGATCCTCACGACCGGGAATCCTGCTTCGTTTACTTGAAAAAGATACTCCTCGACCACTCGCTTAACATCGCGCGGTTGGATTGTGTGTAGGTCAATGACGTCAGACAATGGGATTTCGATCGGTTCCGGAAAAGGATTAAAAGGATCGAGTTGATCGTCATCGGCGGGCGTTGCAGTGCTGCGAACGCGAGCCTCACGCTCGTTGATACGCAGCAATTTTTTAAGTAGGTTGAGTACTCGCATACGTCTGGCGGAGTTCCTCAAGCGAGCAAAATTTCCAGGTTCCTGACTTAGAGACCCCGAGCTCAACAGGTGCATTCCAGAGCAGTTTGCCCTTCACACAATTGATCGGTTTCTTGACACCTTTTAGCGCTCGCTCGTAAACTCGCGATGTTTCAAATCCTAACAATCTCATAGAAGGACCACGCAGGAAAACTTCGCATTACCTCTTCCTGCTTTCGAAAGGACTGACTGATGGCTGCACGAAAGAAGATTACCGTCGTTGGCGCGGGTAACGTGGGCGCCACGTCAGCGCACTGGCTGGCCGCGAAAGAGTTGGGCGACGTTGTGCTGGTGGACATTGTAGAAGGCGTACCGCAGGGCAAGGCGTTAGACCTGGCGCAGGCCGCGCCGATCGAAGGCTTTGACGTTCGCCTGATGGGAACCAACACCTACGACGGTACCGAGAATTCTGATGTAGTCATTATCACCGCAGGTCTGCCGCGCAAGCCGGGAATGAGTCGCGATGATCTCTTAAAGACCAATGCCGACATCGTCTCAAAAGTTGTCGACGAAGTGACGCGGCGTTCGCCCAACTCGATTCTGATTATTGTCTCAAACCCGTTGGATGCCATGTGCCAGGTAGCCTATCGTCGTTCCGGCTTCCCGAAGCATCGGGTGATTGGTATGGCCGGCGTGCTGGATTCGGCGCGCATGCGTTGCTTTCTCGCCGAGGCGCTGGATGTGTCGGTAGAAAATGTGACCGCCTTTGTGTTGGGTGGTCACGGAGACACGATGGTGCCGCTGCCGCGCTTTTCCACCTGCGCGGGGATTCCGATCACGGAGTTGCTTTCCAAAGAACAGATCGATGCGATTGTGAAGCGAACCGCGGGTGGTGGTGCTGAAATTGTATCGTTGCTCAAGACCGGTTCGGCGTACTACGCACCTTCGGCGGCTGCTGTCGAGATGACGGAATCAATCTTGAAAGACAAGAAGAAAATTCTTCCCTGCGCTGCTTATCTGGAAGGCGAGTATGGCGTGAATGGTCTCTATGTTGGCGTGCCTTGCAAACTTGGCGCACGTGGTCTTGAACAGATTATCGAAATCAATCTAACCGCGGAAGAACGCATCGCTTTGCAGAAGAGTGCGGCGGCGGTTCAGGAACTTGTGGACGTGCTCGGCGTTTAGAAGGTATGAAGTTTCCTTTTCTTAAGCTACTGCTTTGCTTCTCAGTGTTACCGCTGTGGCCGGGTGTCTCAGTCGACTTTCCGGACGCTGGCAGAATGGAAGCCGCAAACATGATTGACGAATCCATTCAGACTTCGGGCCCGCTGGCAAAAGGAACCTGGGGCGGGATGGGAATCAATTTTGAAGTCGCCGATGAGGGCGCGGATATTCAGTTCGACTGTGCTCATGGCAGCATCAATCAGAAGATGACGCCGGACCGCGAGGGAAAGTTTGAAGCAAAAGGGATTTATGTAAGAGAAGGCCCCGGGCCGATTCGCCAGGGTCGCATTCCTGCGGAACAGCCCGTTACCTACACGGGTGTTACCGATGGAAAAACTATGACAATCACGATCAGGGTTGAAGGAAGCGATGAAGTGATCGCGACCTATGAACTCACGCACGGACGAAGTGGCCGTGTTCGAAAATGCAAATGAGTCCTCATAATCTAACCGACTGGAAAGCCTAAACAATCTTTTCACCCTTGAATCAGCTTTTCACAAGAGTTGATGGTCCGTAACGATATTTGGCACATCAATGTCCGACAT
>JANNON010000257.1:0-5901 GCA_031399105.1 Blastocatellia bacterium
CGTTCAGCGGTCGAGGCCTCTATTTACGGCTAAGCTGACAGAAACGGAGTCGACATGCAGAAGGGCATCGATGAAAATCCCACGTACGTGGTCTTCAACGGAAGCGTCGGCGCACTCACGGGCACGAATGCACTGCAGGCGAAGGTCGGCGAGCGCGTTCGACTCTTCGTCGGGGACGCCGGCCCGAACCTCGCGAGCTCCTTCCACGTCATCGGTGAGGTGTTCGACAACGTCTACACAGAAGGCGGCACCGTCGCCACGCACAATGTGCAGACCACGCTCATCCCGGCTGGCGGCTCGGCAATCGTGGAATTCGGCGTCGAGAAGTCAGGCGACCTGATTCTGGTCGATCACTCGATCTTCCGCGCCTTCACCGCGATTCACCGACAGATGGCTCGAACGAACGGATGTAGAGCAAGGTGAGACAAAGCCAAGCAGTTTTGTGGTGATCAGAAATGCGTTGACCTGGTTAAGTCATCGAGTAGTCGAATACCTAACCAGGTCAAAGGAGGTGGGCACTGGTCGAAACCAGCAACAAACGAGTTAAGTGTTCCTGCGCCTTTGCCTGAGCTTTGCGCCTAGTCCCGCCAAGCCGGACGCGAGCAATAACATTGTAGCGGGTTCCGGAACGGGATTAGCACCGACGATCGTGATGATCCCAGGGCCCTCAATATTCAAGGTGAAGGCGCCAAAATCAGTATTGTCGAAGCCAGACTGGATAGCGAAGTAAGTGGTGCCGGCGATCAGGTTATGGGTGAAACCTGATTGGTTGAAATTGCCGAGGGTAAAGTCGTCGTTGGCCACGAGCACATTGGTCAACGCAGCGGCGGGGTTAAAACTGTTCTGGTAGAGCGAGAGAAACGGATCGTAGGCGCCAACAGTAGTGCTCAAAAATGTGTAGTTGCCGGTAGTTGCAACCGTGAGTTGCACGATGCTGTAACGCACTGCTGTACCGACCGCCGAGAGTCCGCCGGGCGGAGTGCCGGCCAGGGTCCGGTTGTAAGTGGGCCCTCCGGTTGTATCTCCGATGACGACTACTGCATCAGCCATTGCTGGGATGGCGCCCAAAACCAACAGGGCAAAGGCAAGTCCCAGACTTCTGCCGAAATTACTTTTGTTCAACATAGATTCACTCCTAGTTAAGTTTGCAGCCGCGCTCTCGTCCGACTCGAAAGTATCGCGGTAATGGACCAAAAAACAGAAGGCAAGGGCAGCATCTAGTGCTCGACTTACGCAGATCGAAGTTCAGCACTATTGATCGTCCTAACCAAAGGCGATTCTCAGCGACGAGGGAGAATCGGGTACAGCTTGTTTGAGGAAATTCTGTGGGGAAGAACTGGGCCGCAAAAATTGGGCCGCGACGCGCTCAACTTCTAAATGAGGATATTTAGGCGTATTTTTCATCATTGATTTGAGTCCATCTCCCGGCTCGTCTCATAGCTGGACGTGAATTCCAGACTCTGGACGCGGAGCAATCCAGCGGAGGCCGGTTGCCTTCAGGTTCATGACCAACCTTGGTGTCACAGCTCAACCACTGCAGACGAAAAATTGCGGTTGGACCTTAAGGTCCATAGCGTTGATTCGTCCGGTTGTGACGCCGGGCCGCGCCAACTCTGAGGCCATTGATTCGTGTTGGTCATCCCTGGTCTCAAGTCTCAGGTCTCAAGTCTCAGGACTCAGGCCTCAGATTTGAGATAATCTGAGATCTGAGATCTGAGACCTGAGACCTGAGAAATGGGCCAGCTGAGACATTGCGTCCGCTCTTTAGTGTCCTGCGACGAGTCAGTTACTTGCCAGGCTACCTGATTAAACGTGTAGTCACTGTTCCGGCAATCACCATTCAGTTGTTAAAAAAGGAGTGTGAGGAATGTCTGTTGATAGTCCGTTGGCAAAACATCGTTCGCAATCGCGAAGTAAGTCTGGCCTGGGATACCTCGCGGTGCTGCTGCGTTTGATCCCAAGCTGTACCAGTGCCACAGAATCGCAACCCCCTTTGAGCACGTCCCCGGCTGAGTCTGCGCAAAGCAACAAACCCGTGAAGTCCGTCGATCGCCCGGATCCTTTGTTGAGCAATATGAATATCCTGGCGCTACGCGACCTGCTGCGATAAATCTCAGCGGCGCGGTTTCAGCGACTTATAGCAGCCCGGACGATTACAAAAAAGTGGTGGACTTCTACCGGCAAAAGTTCTCTGGCTCCAACAGGTCTCTGTCCAGGAAGGAACTGCGTACTTCGGCGTTAAGAATGCTGACGGGAGCGGACTGACGGCAACGATCTCAGCGGCCTCTGGCGATAGCACACAGATCATTGCGACTATAAGAGTCTGAGGGGTGGCCGTTACGATTCGCGCAGGGGTGATGAGGTTAAAGCCACCTCGCGGTAGCGGTGGGTGATTTGTCAGATTCAACTCAATGATGCGGAACCGCGCGGCCAAACCCGCTACCGCGAGGTGGTACTGACCTCATGACGGCACCAACTCCCTCAAGTGTTTCGCGCCGCCAAATCGAGTTTACCGAAAGCTCGGTCATTAACCGATACTCGTTCACCCATGATCTTGAGACCAGCGTCCTCAGCCGCTTTGACCGGATACATCAGGACTAGATCGTACGATGGCTCGGCGCTCCTTAACTCCTCGGCAGAATTGAGAGCCTCCACTATGCAATCCCCAGAAATGAAGATAGTAGCGGCTCTCGCCGAATCGATGCGCCCGGCTTTTATTTGAAGATCACCGATTACCCAGACCACTACTCTAAACTGCGCTGACGAGTTTCCGTTTGAAGTGACGGACTTGAATTCATCTAGTTCAGAGACATAATCCGTAACGTTGGTTGGTGACCAGGAATACGTCTTACTCCCCAGCTCATCCGTCAACGGTCTGGAGGCGAGCACCTGCCGGGAATTCCACACTTGGGCGATCCATCCATCGCTTTGAAGCTTGAGGCATAGGTTCGCAAGGTGAACGAGCGTCTCAGATCTTCGCTTCTTACTGGCATTCTTAGAGTCGACCGAGAGAACTATCGTAACAATATTGGGTACAAAGTACTCTTTGAGCGTGCCGGTTGGAATAGGCAAGAGTCCCAAGCGGTTCGCAGTTTCCGCACTCAAGAATCGTGACCAGGCTAACAAATCCATATGAAGTGATCGAAACTTTGAAACGAACGCAAGCCATCCCGAAAGTAGCACCACATACACACCCGCAGTGGCCCAGAGAAAATGTGCGGAGGTGGTCTTGAGGAGGAACGGAATAGTAGTCGCCTCAAACCAACTAAGACCTCTTCCGGTCACGACGCCAAATGACTTGCCCTTGAATCCATCCAGTTCGACCAAGCGGAAGTGAGTCAGGCGGGGTTGATTCTGAAGGTTCTTGTAAACAACAGTATTTGGATTGTGGTTGATCATTGCACCGAAAGCCTTGGCCAAGGTGTCGCTTCCTGCGATCCAATCCGAATCTCTCGTGTTGATTGGCAAACGTCCTGCCTCATTAAAGTTCGAGGCTCCCCTGAGTTCGCGACCATCGGCATCGGTTCCATTCACCACAGATGGCTTGGGATGGGACAATACAAATCCATCGCTATCCACTAAGTAATCGTAGTCGCCACGTTCATATTGATCGGTACCTAAGCGCAAGTGGTCGTTGAAAGATTGAACCGGTAATAAGATAACCAGGCCCTGCCAACTAGAATCGCTTCCTTTCCAGGCTCGACCAACTAAGATAGACCCGGTCAATTGAGCCCCCTGCGTGAACTCCTGTTGAGTACGAAAGACACGTTCGAGTCCTAGAAACACGGTGACAGACTCCCTGGCCTCCCTTAATTCAACTGCAGTTTTATTCTGGATCTGGCTCCATCTAATCTTGTCCCACTGATCAGACTTATTACTCGGATCGAGGCTGCCATATAAGGGAATGACTCCCTCGTCTGATACCAAAGCCATCCCTGATATTTCAGAAGTCGCAATCCATGGCAACGTCCTTACCGCTTCGGCGTTGCGCTCCGGCGTATCTGAGAGCCGCTGATTCCGAATGAGCCATTCCATGGCCTCTGCTACCTTCACAACATTTACCAAACGAAACCTAATATTGATCTCGGTGTTTTTTGACAGGTCGTCTGTTTGCGTTACAGCGTCGTTTACCCTCACGACATAGACCATACCGAAAAGCAGACCTAGTGAAAGTACGGCCATGCCCGTCAGTGTTACCACTCGCATAGCTTCAATTGAGCCGGCGATGGCGAGAGGGAGCTTAGAAAGTCTTCTTAGACTAAAGCGAAATCCAGCATCCAGCAGCCACTTCGCCGAGTCTTGTAGTGGATCTAAGACGCCCATAGGGTTTTAGGTGCGCAGGACTCAGGGTGTCAGCATAACGGACTCACCGATCCAAGCCTGAAAGGAATAGGAAGACTATGGACCGAGAAGAAAGGAGCTTGCCACGTCCGGCTTAACGCTGGGGGCGATGTCGATCTCGCCGGTTGATTACGGTGCGTGCAATCGTGACCTAGTAAGGCTAGTGTTGATGAAGTGCAAGGTTACAGGTTCTGATGCAGACTTCTTCAGGCTGTGTACGGCCTAGCGGAAACAATAGTACAGGAGGGCGGACCCGTCAATTAACTAACCATCGTTAGCTCGTCGCTCCGAAGTCTCTGAGGAACATCTCCTGGAAATCGCTCAAGCCTTTCGCACCTTGTAGTTTCATTCCGTTACATTCAAACGCGCCGTTTGCCGAGTCGCCCATCGGCAACGATGTAACGCACTTTCCGGTTTTCCAGTCCCACACTCTCACCGTGTTATCCAGGCTGCCGCTCACTAGCAACGTGTCATCGTGGCTGAAGCAAACGCTCCATACATTTTTCGTGTGGCCTTCCAACGTAACCAAGTGGTCCGACCTCACATCCCAAACCCTCACAGTTTTGTCCAAGCTGGCGATAGCGACTTCTCTGCCGGAATGACTGAATGCCACATCCCAGACAATGGCGCTGTGTTTGAAGCTTTTCAGTTTCGTTCCATCCGCCAGAGACCAGACGATAACCGTCTTATCGTTACCGGCGCTTACAATAAGATCAGCGGCGGGACTGAAAGCAATGCCGTTGACACGATCTTGATGCTTGAGCCGCTTTTCAATTTCTACATTGATGTCGTCGTCTTCTTCTTTGATTTTCCAGATTCCGACAGTGTTATCGAAGCAGGCGCTGGCGAGATACTCACCTTTGATGGCCAGCTTGTAAACGTCGGCATCATGCTCCGTAAGCGTTGTTATCTCTTCGGCCAGGATTTCCCTGAGCGTTTCTTTTATGCGCCAAACTTTGATCGTCCTAGCTGAGGCGGTAAAAAGGTAATTACCGCTGGCGCTGAACTCCAGGTCGTAAACGGTCTTCTCATGCTCTGGTAGTCGGCACCGCTTTTCGCTATTTAGTTTCCATAACATCACCGTGCGGTCGAAGCTGCTACTAGCTACCAGACGGCGGTCGCGAGTAAAGGTGACGTTAGTGATAGAGTCTTGATGGCCGGTGAATGCTTCCTTAAGTTTCCACTGCTTTCCATTTTGCGCGAAAACCACGAGGGCATGATCGTCACGCCCGCTCGCAATGTGTTTGCCGTCGTGTGAAAAAGCCACACCTTTTGCCGAAGAACGAACCCCCAATATCAGGTTGTCGAATAGAGTTCCGGTAAAATCGGTCTCGTTCAAACGGCAGTCTCTGACGTTGACCGAATTGAGTGTTGAGCCGGCAAAACTGCAACCCTCAAGATTGGCTCCTTCCAGGTCTGCATCCTGTAGGCGCTCGCTGGTGACGATCCGCGTCGAACGGCTGGGTGACGACCTGCCCTGGGAACACCTGGTGCGCTTCGCCGAAGACGCGGCGTCCAGCGAGATCTGGCCGCTGCTCATGCGGCCCGACGAGAAATGGG
>JANNON010000321.1:0-8350 GCA_031399105.1 Blastocatellia bacterium
ATTGCTTTGCGCTGGGGTCCAAGGCTTCACCGCAGATTTACCGTTGAGTATTCAGTTTGTGCAAAGCCGCGCGCACCCTTTGTCTGGATGATTCAAGTAAGTCAGTCTCATTGTCAGGAAGGCCGACCCTGTTCGCTTCAAGTTTTGTTGCGCCCAACTTAAGGTCAAAGGCCTTTGCTGATCTAACTGGTGTGTTTGGAGAGTAAGAGCGGGGACAGGGTCCGCCTTCCTGACAGTGAGACTTTCAGGCTTGATGGGTTCACTGGAAGGTACAATGATTAATCAGAAGCCCTGCACGCGAGTATTCGTTCGACATACTTCGCGATCACATCCGCCTCGAGGTTAACTTCATCTCCAGGTTTTAATGAAGACAGGTTAGTAACTTCCCAGGTCTTTGGGATCACTGCGATGTCAAACGAGTCCTCGTGCAGCGCGGCAATTGTCAGACTGATGCCTTCAACAGTGACTGAACCTTTGAATACGAGGTACTGCGCAATCTCTCTTGGGAATCCAATCCGCACCGTCCACGACTCGCCGTGATTGATCGCTTCCAGAAACTTCCCACGCGCGTCGACGTGCCCTTGCACAATGTGACCACCCAACCGCGTCGTCGGCGTAACAGCCCGCTCGAGATTTACCGGCGCTCCTGATTTGAGTCTCCCCAGCGTTGAACGATCGAGCGTCTCTTTCGAACAGTCTGCGGCGAACGATCCCGGTTGCAGATCCAAAGCGGTAAGACAAACGCCATTGACTGAGATCGAATCGCCTTCTTGCGAATCTGACGTAACGACTTGCGCCTCAATGACGATGCGCGCGTCGTCCCCACGAGCTTCAATTTCTCGCACGCGCCCTAACTCTTCAATGATGCCGGTGAACATAGATGGAAGTGATTAGCCAAGGAGATGGAAGGCAAGACATACAATCAGCGCCAACAACCCTGGCACAAATGAAAGTGCAAGAATCCAGAGTGGCTCACGATGGAATGAAAAGCTGGTTAACTTCATGAACGGTTGCGGCGCTGTAGAGAACGGTTTCAACTATGCGCATGCGGCGGCTTTGCCGCATTCCTTGCGGTAAGCCTCTGCGTTACCGCGACTGTACAACTACGAGAAGCTACGCCTTTTCATTGTCCTTGCCGCTCGTCAATCTCTTCACGTTTTCCAGCATCTGCTGCAGAACTTCCTCAATCGATAAACCCGTTGAATCCAGCATGATGGCATCGTCTGCAACTTTAAGTGGCGAGTCTTCTCTCGTTGAGTCGCGTCGATCTCGCTCATTCATATCAGCAAACGTTTCTTGTAATTTCACCGTGGGGTCGACTGCGCTCTCTTCTCTAAAGCGCCGCTCAGCACGCGTCTCAGGCTCGGCAGTTAGAAAGAACTTAACGTCAGCGTCGGGAAAGACAACGGTGCCGATGTCTCTGCCGTTAAGCACCGCGCCGCGTTTTCCAAGCTCTCTCTGCCTCTCGACCATGGCGCGACGCACCGCGGGAATCGCCGAAATGATTGACGACATGTGTGTCACCTCATCGCTGCGGATTTGTTCCGAAACATCGCGGCCCTCGAGCGTGACACAAAGTGAATCCGGATCGCCTGCCAGATCGATGCTGATCCGTGAGGCGAGCGAACCGACCGCAACATCATTACTCGCGCTTACGCTTGACTCCATTACGGCCAACGCCACCGCTCGGTACATCGAACCGGTGTCGATGTACAGCAGGTTCAAGGCACGGGCCAGCAAGCGGCCAAGTGTTGTTTTGCCGGCGCCTGACGGGCCATCGATGGCGATGATTAATGACATGGGGAAGAAGAACCTGGTGCTTTGAACTTGGTACTTTGGACTTTGGACTTTGGATAGTGAACGTAGTCTTCGCGGCAAACTACCCGCAGCTCAAAGCACTAAGTACAAAGCACCAAGCACAAAGCACAAAGCACAAAGCTCCGCTTTCAAACAAACGCTGCGAAAACTTCATTCGAAAGCAACGCGCCGGGACGCGTCAATCGAATGCGATCGCCGTCAATTTCCAGCAGCCCCTCATCGCGAAACCGCGACAATTCATCTCGGTATTCGCTCTGCACGTCGAACCCAAACTGTTCCTGCAAATCGCGCGCGCTAACACCCTGCATCATCCTGAGGCCAAGGAACATCGCCTCGGCACGGGTTTCAGTCTCACTCAGATTCTCTGATTCCACTACCGGCGACTCGCCGCGCTCGATCAAACTTGAGTACTGTTTTAAGTCTCGCTCATTCGCCCAGCGCCGCTGCCTGCCATCGAACGAATGCGCCGAACAGCCAAAGCCGAAGTAAGGCTGACCCGTCCAGTACTTCGTGTTGTGTCGCGACTCAAATCCCGGGAGGCTAAGATTGGATATCTCGTAGTGTTCGTAACCGGCCTGCCCAGCTCGCTCAAGCATCAACTCGTACATCCGCGCCGCCAGATCATCATCCGGAACTGGTTGCTTGCCGGTTTTAATGTGGTCCGCCAACGGCGTGCCGGCGTGTACTTCGAGCAGATAGAACGACAAATGTTCCGGACGAAGTGTTAAAGCCTGCTCCAAATTCGATTCCCAGGTCGCAAGAGTTTGTCCGGGCAAGCCTGCGATGAGATCGAAGCTGACGTTTTCAAAGCCGGCGGAGCGCAAGTTCGCAAACGTCGCCTTGATGGCGTCCGCATCATGGGAACGTCCGAGACGGGCAAGTTCGCGATTGTCAAAGCTCTGCGCGCCAAAGCTAACCCGGTTAATGCCGAGTTCACGAAATTGATTCAGTGTCTCAATGAGGTCTTCTCGCTCAGTTGTTTTATTTGAACCAGGACTGCCCGCGCTGCCGGGATTCATCTCCATGGTCACTTCTGCATTTGACTGCACTCGGAAGCGCGAGCTTACGGCGCTCAAAACGCTCTCGAGCTGAGCCGGGGTCAGTAGCGAAGGAGTGCCGCCACCCAGGTAGATTGTATCGACATCCGGCGGGTCACTAACCTCATGCCAATTAGCTATCTCTTCTGTAAGCGTTTTTACATACCGGCTCGCCGCGCCAGACTCGTACAATCCCGTCGCAAAATCACAGTAAGAACAACGCGAACGGCAAAACGGAATGTGGAGATATACACCAGCGTTTGTCATGAATTTTGAAAAAGTATATCACGCAGCTTGTTCGCATCTGCGATTCCTGACCTTGCATGAATCACATCAACGTTAGGTAGTTGACAGGTTGGGAAGCAAGGTTGGGTAATCAGCAGTAGGCAGTGCAGGTTGGGTAATTTGCAGTCGGGAAGGTGGGCAAGCGCAGCGCGTTTCGCGCAAGTGCGCCCCCGCTCCAGCGTAGCGCGATCGACCTTGTCACAGTGGGGTCTTCTATCAACGGGATTGCAGCGCGTTTCGCGCAAGTGCGCCCCCGCTCCAGCGTAGCGCGATCGACCTTGTCACAGTGGGGTCTTCTATCAACGGGATTGCAGCGCTACGCTGGAGCGGGGGCGCGCTAGTGCGAGACGCACTGCTTGCCCACCTTCCCAACCTGCAAATGACGCAACCTGCACTGCCCACCTTCCCAACCTGATTGGCTATCTTGAAACTTCCTAGCCCGCAAAAATTCCAACCACGTTCCCAATCTCCAATTGTGTACCTTGAATTTTTGGGCTGATGGGATCGAAAGCGGCTGTACGCTTTCTACCTGCGATGTAGCGGTTTCGATCATTCGTACTCGCCGATTAGTTTGCTTTACGCCTCGATCTGATTGGCATGATGCTTGAAAGCGTTTACGGCAGGGATGCTGGAAGCACTTCAATCAAATCCAGCTGTCACAACGAGCAAGGAAGAAAGGGAGGAAGAGAAGTAATGGCAGACGACAAACATGATCTCAATCAAGATAGGAACACGGGAGCTGGAAACCGCGACAAACAGGGCGACGGTCAACAGGCACCAGGGCGCGATGCCAACGATGAACTTTCAATGGGCAAACGTCCGGACCACCAGCAAAACTCAAACAGAGAATTCGATCGCGAAGATCGAGATCGCGAGCAACCTGGCAGCAAGCAGCGTGACCCGGGCAACGTATAGCCGGTAACTTTCTTGAGTATATTCTGAACACGGTGGTGGGCTTCGAACCCATCACCGTGATTTTTTACTTCTTGAGATCAATCCGGCGCACACTACCATCTCTACTGATATTCTTTTGCGAAGCGGCCGCGACCCTTTCCGCCTGGACAAAGGCACGCATGAAATTCTCTCCAAGGATCTTTCGCACGTCCTGCTCTGAATACCCACGCTTCAACAATTCATAGGTCAGGTTTGGAAGTTTTGAAATGTCTTCCATTCCCTTCGGTAAACTCCCTATCCCATCAAAGTCCGAACCGATGCCAACATGATCGACACCCGCTACCCGGGCGATGTGATCAAAGTGGTCAACCAAAACTGAAAGTGGTGTTACTGGTAGCGGGTTGGCCGCCATTAGTTTGGCAGTCTCTTCTTCGAGCTTCTTCGGATCGTCTTTGTATCTTACTTTGAGTTCATCTGTCTGCGGCTTCAACCTGAGTTCTCGCGCTTTCAAAGCGTCAACCACTTTCTGATCGATAAAGCCGGGATAGAAGTTCACCATCACGACGCCGCCGTTTTGAGCAAAGCGCTTGAGCAGTTCATCGGGAATGTTCCGCGGACGATTCCCGAGCGCGCGCGCCGAAGAATGCGAAGCGATCACCGGGGCAGTTGAAACATCGAGCACATCGCTCATGGTTTTGTCCGACACGTGTGAGACATCAACCAGCATCCCGATTCGATTCATCTCTCGAATGACTTCCTTACCAAAATCCGAGAGCCCATTATGTTTCGCATCGTCACAACAAGCGTCAGCCCAGTTGTTGGTATTGTTGTGCGTGAGCGTCATATAACGAATGCCGAGCCGGTAAAAATCGCGCAACGCCATCAGTGAATCTTCGATAGCATGCCCGCCTTCTATTCCCATCAGCGCGGCAATCTTCTTCTGCTTTTTTGCGCGGCGAATATCCGATGATGTGTAAGCCATGACCAAATCATTCGGATACTTTTCTGCCGCCCGATAGACATAGTCAATCATGTCCAACGCACGCCTTGCCGACCCACCCTCTTGCGCATACTTGCGATCGACGTAGACCGAGAAAAACTCGGCCGTCAATCCCCCCTGCTTCATGCGCGCGAGGTCGGTGTGATACTTGCCGACCGATGACACACCAATGTCATAAGCGTCGTCAGTCATCATTGAGAGAATGTCGTTATGCGTATCGACGACGATCGACTTGCGCTGCAGCTCGAGGGCCTTCTTCCAAAGCTTCTCGTCACGCACCGGGAGATCCGCAGACGAACCAGCCTGTTGAGCGCTCAGACTACTCACCGTAAGCAGACAGACGGTCACGGCCGAAAACAGTTTTCGAAGATTCATAGAAGCCTTTCCAGGAGAGATGTATGCGGCGAATTCGAACTCATATTGCAGACACCACTGACTAGCCGTCAAGCCACGAACCACGCAGACCAAATCAAGACCATTTGACCCGTAACAAAATTTCCTGAGCAGTTTGGAACTTTCATGTAAAGTATACTTGACATCATGTCAGGAATGCCTTACAGTGCGTTTCGGCTGATAACCAGGCAATAAGGAGGAAGGAAACAATGGAAGGAGTGTTGGAAATGGCTGACAAACGGAAAGACCGGTTCGGAATGGTGGTGTTCGGTCTGTGTGTGCTGACGGTGGGCATGGCTGTTCTACACATGGTTCTCCGTGAACAGTATCTGCCCGGCCATCCGGTTAGACTCACGATGACGGGATTGCTCTTTGTTGCGTTCGCGTCATTCATCTTTGTCTACACGCGAATGCTGTCACGGATGGACGAATATCAGCGGCAGATACAGTTGTTCGCCCTCGCGATAGGTTTTCCACTCTCGCTGGTGCTGATTTGGGGGATTGGATACTTCCGCGCGGAAGGACTACTGCAAGGCGGTGACCCGCGGGATCTGCCCGCTGTGCTGCTGGCCTCTTACGCAGTTGGGTTTGGCGTCGCATGGTTGCGCTACAAATGAAGAACCGGTTGCGAGTTTTACGTGCCGAGCAGGAGTGGACTCAGGAAGAGTTGGCCCAGCGCACCGGCGTGTCTCGACAAGCCATCAATGCGATCGAGACTGAGAAGTACGATCCCAGCCTGCCGCTGGCAATCAAGGTCGCGCGTCTTTTCGGGAAACCCGTCGAGGAGATCTTCCTGATCGATGAAGCCGAGAAATGACTTCCTGAACTTTCAGGTCGATTGCAAGTTGGAAGGTGGGTTAAGCAAAAGCCTATCCACAGATGACGCAGATTTCAAACCATTGGCTAAGAAGTGTTTAGGATTAACCAATCACAAGCGCACGTTAAGCTTGCGAGCAGAAAATGCTTGTCTATTCAATCTGTGCAATCTGTGGATAGCTGTTGCCTACCCACCTTCCCAAACAACGCTAACACCCATGACTAATCAGTTCGGCGACCTCTTTCACCAGTCTGCCTTTTCCCGCTTTGGAAGAAAGGAAGAGTTTCCGCGGGGAATCGTACATTCCCTGGCCTACGCTTACGAAGAGATCCAGCTTGCCGTCTCGATCCAAATCTCCCGCCCAGAGCAAGTGCCAGGCAGCGTCTGGTCCACAGTCCACCAACGAGTAAAGAACCTGGCGTGACTCGCCCGAGGTCAACAGCAACCTCGCGTTCAGCGGTAACCCCTCCTCCTCGCAGGTGGCGGTGTCCTCAGAACGAATTATTTTGAGCTCATAAGACACGTCTGCCAGCCTAAAGGTAAGCGGCGATTTTTCTGTTAGCGACTGCTCCCAGTTTCCTGAGAAAACTGTAACCACAGGACCACTAGTCAGACCTCCGCCCCGAAGCAGGAACAGCGGTTCAACTGGAGGCTCAACAGAAATGTGCTGCATCACTTGAACTCCCTCTTCCTCATTGCCAGGTTTCACCTCAATCGTGCACGAATGCAAAGTTGAGGACTTAACATCCAGTCCTAACCACTTTTCACCGGACTGTCGGACGGGAGCCTGGTCGGTATAGTAGTCGCCGTAATCCAGCAATTCGATTTGGGTCGTATCCGCAGGTGACTGTTCCTGATGCGAGTGAGTTTCACTGACGACGTTTACCGGCGCGGAAACAACGCGTTCAGGACCGACGTTGCGGCTGGCAAACGTCCAACTCAAAGTCAAAAGCAAAACCGTCGTTACCAAAAGTATCTTTTTCATCTTCCTAATCGCTGGGCCAATTTGAGTCCTATCATCCTGGTCGCTTCAAAGTCTTGAGTGGTGAGCGGCGAGGAAAGGCGGTCCCAACGTCCTCCTTCTTATGATTTGAAATCTAGTGACTGAGCGATCCTTCGACTACGTGTGCTGCTGCACTGCAGCGGCCCGTCAGCCACCAAAGCGACTGTGGCAAACCACATTGCTGGTAAGAATTCTGCTGATTACATTTGCAGCAAGGTCACTAGATAAGCAATGATCTCGCCATGCCCATTCTGATCGCCGAAGACAATGTGGCCCAGCGCCATTACTTGCGTGAGATCCTCACCAAAGAGTTTCCTGCACACACTCCCGTGCTGGAGGCTGGCGATGGTGAAGAGACGGTGAAACTAGCGCTCGAGCACAAACCTGACGTTTGCATTCTCGACATCCAGATGCCGAAGTTGTCGGGCGTCAAAGCCGCACGATCGATCTGGCGGGAGTTTCCCACCGCTCGCATTATTTTCTGGACGCAGTGTCCCCACGAGATCTACATCAACGAGATTCGCAAGATAGTTAAGTCGGTCGATCCGCCACCGGCTTACGGCTTCATTCACAAGAACAATCCGGAATCGCGCTTTCTTCGTTTTGTGGCGGCGGTTTTGGAAGACGGGGCGGACATGATCGATCCGGCGTTCAAGGATTCATTCAAGCGCCCGTTGCTGACTGAGTTTGAAGCCGAGGCGCTTTACTATCTCGCTCTTGGTCTTTCGAACTGGGCCATCGCGCGCAAGTGTAGTTTGAGTTTGCGCGGGGTTGAGAGTCGGTTAGCTACGCTTTATGAAAAACTCTTTGTCTCAGTTGCGGAAGGAACAGCGCATGAGGCTTACGACAAGCTTGCCTACAACGTCCGCACGCGGGCGTTTTTTGAAGCCTTGCGGCGTGGCCTGTTGAATAACGACGAACTGGAGAAGGCTTCCGAAGAACTCGAGGCGTGGTTGGAACGAGACCAGAATAAGTACCTTGCCGAACAGAAGAAGAAATAAAGCCATCCGCAGATTTCACAGCGCGGCTTTGGGCCGCCACAACAAGTGCTCGCGTGACATGAAGTCAGTACCGTAACGCCGTAGCGTCGGGTCAACGGTTGG
>JANNON010000326.1:0-1666 GCA_031399105.1 Blastocatellia bacterium
AGATCTCAACTACTCTAGTCAATGGCGTGCTTCTTCCGAATCGGCCCGGTCGCTGCGCTCCGCGGTTCTGATTGCTTCTCTCCCACCTCCCGGCTCGTTTGTGCAAAAGCCGTTCAGGTCAATGTGTAGAGTTCAAGGTCCGAAGGTTAAAACTCTATGCTCAAAAGCCTGACCTCCGAAAACCGAGGACCGCCGTTCTAATGTCAAATGATCAATGTCAAATGAACAATGGTAAATAGAAAGAAGCCCCCAGCTAAGAAGAACTCCTACCCCCACCATCCCTACACCCAACACCCCTACACCCAACACCCCCAACACCCTACACCCTCTCCCCTTACTCCTTCTTAAACAGCGTCCATTTCCAACTCTCGCCCGCTTGATTGGTGCCATCGCCTTTCATGATGCTGCCGTCGAGCGTGCCCTGCATCACCGAATACGAATTGCCAATCACGAGCTGAACGCTGTTGCCGGATTGTTTCCAACTGCCCTTTACCGTTCGTGGTGCGGTGACTCCGTTCTGCATCACATTGATGATGTAGTTGAGTTGTCCATCCTTCAGTAACTGAACTGTGTACTCACCGGAAGTGGGACTGCTTCCCGTCCAGGTAGTACCGATCAGATTGTCTTTCGATTTCAGGTCGATGCCAGTGTCGCGACTTGCCGTTTCGGTTGTAGCGGCTGTGTTTGAGACGTTACGCTCGTCGGACGGAACGAATGGGCCAGCCACCTTCGCGCCGCGAATGGAGATGACTAATTCGTCGGCGCGGTAACCCTCCACGACAGCAAACGGTTTCTGTTCCTTGCCTGGGCCCAAATCCTGCAGCACTCGTTTCGGCACTCGGTCCTGCAGATACTTGACCAGCGTTGCCAGCGTCACTTCACCCTTTTCATTCGCCGCATCACCGCGCAATGCTTCAACGAGAGCCCAGGTGAAATACCCCTGTTTCTTCTCCTTAAACTCATACGCGCGTTTGCCGACTTCCGTAGCATATAGCGTGGCAAACGCTTGCACCTCGCGATTACGCGTGTCGAAGTTGAAACCGCGCGTGTAGGCAGCGGTCAGCAGATTGTCGGCATTTGCTCGTCCGGCGGGGTCGTTGCGGCAAGCATCAAGGATCACGAGCACCTGACGCACGCCGATTTTTCTAACTCGATCTTTCACTTGCGCCACGTTGATCGCGGTTTGCTCAAGCAATTCGACATCGTTGCTGACTTGCGAATCCGAGGGAAGCAGAAAAGCCTGCCCGCTGCGTTCGATGCCATGACCGGCAAATGAGATCAGCAACAAGCCGTCAGCGGGAATTACCGCTGCCATGTTTGAGAGGCGTCGCAGAATGTTGCCCCGCGTCGGCTGACGCTCGGCTGGCTGATCTGAAGCCAGCAGCGTGACCTGTTCGGGAGGGAAGCCGGCGTATTGCACGAGCGCATTTGCGAGCGCTCTCGCGTCATTACTCGCACCGCCGAGCGTTGTGATCTGTGTGTCGGCATACTGATCGACTCCGATCACGATCGCATATCGCTTTGCGAGCTCCGGCAAAGCTTTCACTTCGGCTGCGGTCTGCACTTTGATCCCGCGCCCGGTTTTCTGCGTTTGCGCCTCTCCAGTGGCGGTGAAAATAAGAGCGACCAACACAATTGCGATTATGGATTTGAACATGGTGCTACC